>JAXIPJ010000346.1:0-5830 GCA_045402985.1 Anaerolineales bacterium | reverse complement strand
CTCGGTGGTTCGCCCGGCTATATCAACCTGCTGGACGCAATGAACTCCTGGCAACTTGTGCGCGAACTCAAGGCCGCGCTTAACCTGCCGGCCGCCGCATCCTTTAAACATGTCAGCCCGTCGGGAGCTGCGGTCTCCACGCCACTCTCTGATACGCTCAAAAAAATTTACTTTGTGGATGACCTTGAACTCTCGCCTCTCGCCACTGCCTATGCTCGCGCCCGCGGCGCGGACCGTCTATGCTCCTTTGGGGATTTCATCGCGCTATCCGATAGAGTTGACGTTCCCACGGCAAGATTGATTGCGCGCGAAGTCTCCGACGGAGTCGTTGCGCCCGCCTATGAACCGGCCGCGTTGGAAATCCTAAAGAACAAAAAACAAGGCAAATATACCGTCGTCCAAATTGATCCTGCCTACGAACCGCCCGCGCTCGAAACGCGCGATGTCTTCGGCATCACCTTCGAACAGAGCCATCACGACCGCCTGGTAACCCCTGCGGACTTTACGAACATTGTGACCGAACGCCGCGACCTTCCGCCCGATGCGATCCGTGACATGACCATTGCCTGGATCACGCTCAAGTACACACAGTCCAACTCCGTTTGCTTTGTGACTGAGGGGCAGACCATTGGTGTAGGTGCGGGTCAACAATCACGCATCCATTGTGTGCGTCTCGCCGGGCAAAAAGCGGACTTGTGGCGACTCCGCCAGCATCCATATGTTTTGGATTTGCCTTTCAAGCACAATATCAAACGCCCGGACCGCGATAATGCCATCGACCAATTCCTGCGCGATGACATTACACCGAATGAAAAAACGAGTTGGAGCGACATCTTCGTTCAGACTCCCCGGCAACTGACTCTCGACGAAAAGCGCGAGTGGCTCTCCAAACTTGATTCTGTCACCCTCGGCTCCGACGCTTTCTTCCCCTTCCGCGACAGCATCGACCGCGCGGCGGTAAGCGGGGTGAAAAATGTACTTGAACCCGGCGGCTCGGCCCGTGACAACGCCGTTATTCAAGCCGCGAACGAATACGGTATGACGATGGTCTTTTCGGGTGTAAGACTATTCCATCATTGATCATGCGCTCTCGTCTCGTCGTCCTCATCTCTGGAAACGGCTCCAACTTGCAAGCCATCCTCGATGCCTGCGCGCGGAACGAACTCCCTGCGTCGGTTGTTGCTGTGATCTCGAATAAAGCCGATGCTTATGGACTCGTCCGCGCGCATAATACGGGAATCGAAGCTATTGATTTTCCCAAGCTCGAAACGGAATCACGCCGCGATTATGACTCGCGACTGGCAGACTATGTGACTACCAAACTACCGGACTACATCATCCTCGCAGGCTGGATGCGCCTTCTCACATCCGCCTTCCTCGATCATTTCCCAAACCGCGTCATCAACCTGCATCCTGCCCTGCCCGGCATGTTCCCCGGCACGCGTGCCATCGAACGTGCCTACGAAGCATTTCAACAAAATGAAATAGGCCACACGGGAGTCATGGTGCACCTCGTCCCCGATGAAGGCGTGGACAATGGTCCTGTCCTTGCCAGCCAGATCGTTCCAATTCAACAAAACGATACGCTTGAATCACTTGAAACGCGTGTTCATGAAGTTGAGCATATGTTGTTGATTAATACCCTCAAAACTGTTCTTACCACCAAGAACACAAAGGGGCACTAAGGTTTTCCTTTGTGGTTAAAAAGGAGCTTCAATGCCTACAGCCATCCTCTCCGTTCACGACAAAACTGGAATCATCGATTTCGCCAAAGGACTTACCGCCCTCGGCTGGATTTTGCTTGCTTCCGGCGGCACCGCCAAACTTTTGCGCGAGAATAATATCAATGTCACTGAAGTGGCTGATTACACAAAATCGCCCGAGATCCTCGGCGGAAGGGTAAAGACCCTGCACCCCGCGATCCACGGTGGCTTGCTTGCGCGCCCAACGGACGAAGATCATCAGCAACTGCTAACCCTCGGCTGGGATTACATTGACCTCGTTGCGGTCAATCTTTATCCCTTCGAGCAAACTATTGCTAGGCCAAATGTTTCCTATACAGATGTCATCGAGAACATCGACATCGGTGGTGTCACGCTCATTCGCGCCGCTGCGAAGAACCACGAGCGCGTAACCCTCATCTGTGATCCCGCGAATTACACATCCGTATTGGGAGCACTTCAAAAAGGTGAAATTCCCTTTGAGTTGCGCAAATCCCTCGCCATCAAAGGTTTCCAAGCCACTGCCCATTACGATACGATCATCTCGGAACACCTCGACAAATCATAAATGACGGACTCAATCCTTTAACGCTTGCCGAATCACATCCAGCTTGGTATACTGCCAGGAATATGCACACCATATACTCGCACAGCCACCATCATGTTCATCATCACAAATCCCCGAAAGACCGGGCCAGGCCATTTCGCGTACCTGCATCGAATTAATAGGACAGCGTATTTTGGTTTATCCACCCCCGGTCATTGACCGGGGTTTTTGTTATCCCCATTCCGAACAAAGGATTCATCATGCAGTCACAACCAACCATCCGACTCTCACTTCCATCGAAAGGACGCCTTCAGGAAAGCGCGCTGATGTTCCTATCTACCAGCGGCTTCCCGGTATTCAAACCCAACCCGCGTCAATATCAAGCTGAGATTCCCGCGCTGCCGAAGCTGGGAGTCATCTTTCAGCGCCCCGGCGACATTGTTGTTAGTGTACGCCAGGGCAGTGTGGATTTTGGCATCACAGGTCTCGATGTGATCGAGGAGAAACGCGGCGAGAACGGCGAGGTCATCATCCTGCACGAAGCACTCGGTTTTGGCACTTGTACGCTCACCCTCGCTGTTCCCGAGGCCTGGAAACAAGTTAATGACATCGCCTCGCTCAAGACATTTGCATCCACGCTTAACCACCCGCTGCGCGTGGCAACAAAATTCCCTGTGCTCACCGGGCGCTTCCTTGACTCGCAGAATATCCCGCACACGCTCATCGCAGCCGAGGGTACGCTCGAGACCGCGCCCACCATTGGATATGCCGATATCATCTCTGACCTTGTTTCGTCGGGTCAAACTCTACAGGATAATCGTCTGCGCCCATTGCCGGACGGTGTGATCCAGCCTTCGCAAGCCGCGCTGATCGCAAATCGTAAGGCATTGCAGATCCATGCCGAGGCGCTGGAAATGGCGCGCCGCCTGCTGGAATATATCGAAGCCTATCTGCGCGCGAAAGATAATTTGCTGGTGATCGCCAACATGCGCGGAGATAGCCCCGAAGCCATCTCGCACAAGATGTTCACGCAGACCTCCGTCGGCGGTTTACAGGGACCCACCATCAGCCCGGTCTTCGTGCGCGATGGCGTGGAAAAATGGTTCTCCGTTTCCGTTGTTGCCCGCCGCGAGAACCTACCGCGCGTCATCGCTGAACTGCGTCAGATCGGCGGCAGCGGCATCATCGTCTCCCCCATCACCTACATTTTTGAGGAAGAGCCGCCACGCTATACCGCCATGCGCGCGGCGTTGAAATAAGGGATCACCATGCTCAAACAATACGACTCTCGAACTGCCAGACAAAGCCTCCTCAAACGTATGCCGCCGGACGAAATGCAAGTGAGCCAACAAACATTGGATAATATAACTCAACTCTTTGGTGAGGCGTTGACTCCGGAACAGGCGGTCTCAAAAATTTTGGATGACGTGCGGATGAGCGGAGATACCGCCCTTCGAAAGTGGACTCTTACGCTCGATGGCCTGGACCTCGCGCCAGCCCCCGTTTCGAAAGTATTGATCCAAACTGCATTAGACTCGATCTCCGCGGCACAACGCGCTGCACTCGAACAAGCTGCCGCGCGCATTGAAGCTTTTCATCGACGCCAGCCCATCACATCCTGGTTCACAAATGAACTCGGCGGCACACTTGGGCAGATCATCCGCCCGATCCAGCGCGTGGGATTGTATGTCCCCGGCGGGACGGCTCCCTTGCCGTCCACAGTATTGATGAGCGCTATTCCTGCGCGAGTGGCAGGTGTGAAAGAGGTGGTGCTTGTCACTCCGCCAAATCGTGCATTAGCTGGCAAGGACCCTCCTATAAATCCCATGATCCTCGCGGCCTGTGCCATCACTGGCGTGGATGAGATTTATCCGCTTGGCGGTGCACAAGCGATCGCTGCGTTGGCATACGGGACTGAGTCTATCCCGGCAGTTGATAAAATCTTCGGCCCGGGTAATCTGTTCGTTACACTTGCAAAACGACAGGTCTATGGCGATGTTGGCATTGATGGTCTCGCCGGACCCACCGAGACTGTGATCATCGCGGACGAGTCAGCGAATCCCGCCTGGGTCGCGGCTGATCTACTGGCGCAGGCTGAGCATGATCCTTTAGCATCTGCCATTTTACTAACACCATCGCAGGTGTTAATAGAGAAGGTACATGTGGAAGCGGCTCGGCAAATTGAAGAATGCGCGCGGGCAGAGATCATCGCGGCTTCACTTGAAAATCGCGGTGGCGCAGTGTTGACCCATGATCTTGAGGAAGCCATTGAACTCGCAAACGATTATGCACCCGAACATCTGGCACTTTCTGTGCGCGATCCGTGGCGCTGGGTGGAAAAAATAAATAACGCGGGCGGCGTATTTTTAGGCGAACATTCCTTTGAAGTGCTTGGGGATTATCTCGCAGGTCCAAGCCATGTGATGCCAACTGGCGGCTCTGCATGTTTTGCCTCTCCGCTCAACGTGATGGACTTTGTAAAGATCATCAGCCTGATCGCATTGGATGAAAAGACCGCACAGGAAATTAGTCCAACAGCCGCAACCCTCGCAGAAGCCGAAGGTTTGGATGCGCACAAAAACGCGGCGCGTATCCGCTTAAGAGAGCCCCGATGAAAATACGCTCCCATCTTGAATCACTACCGCCTTATACGCCCATTGAGCCATTTGAAGTGTTATCCGCGCGGCTGGGACGAAGCCCGGACCAGATCATCAAATTGGATGCGAACGAGAATCCGTACGGACCTTTGCCGGCTGTGCGCGACGCGTTAGCGAAACTGGATTACCCCCATATCTACCCTGACCCTGAAAGCCGGATGTTGCGAAAATCACTCGCAGAATTTACAGGGGTGGCTGCTGAATATTTACTGGCTGGTGCAGGCGCGGATGAGTTGATCGACCTATTGATGCGCGTACTGCTTGAACCCGGTGACCACATCCTTTCCTGCCCGCCGACCTTTGGCATGTACTCCTTTGACGCAGAATTGAACGCAGCGCGCTGCATCGAAGCCCCACGCCACGCGGATTTTTCACTGGATATGGAATCCATTCGCGCAGCAGTTCAGGCTTATCACCCCAAACTCTTTTTTATCACATCACCGAATAACCCAGATGGTTCAGTGCTGGATGCAGAGACAATTGAGGCGTTATTGCAATTACCCACTCTGATCGTATTGGATGAAGCCTATATTGAATTTGCGGACGATAAATTGGGAGCGGGATTAAGCCGGATCCGTGAAGTTCCGTCACGCGAAAATCTGATCGTCCTTCGCACCTTTAGCAAATGGGCGGGGCTGGCTGGACTCCGAATTGGATATGGAGCTTTTCCGCTCTGGCTCATGCCAATCTTGTGGAAATCAAAACAGCCGTACAATGTCAATGTGGCGGCAAGTGTTGCGGCGCAGGTGTCATTGGCTCATGCGGATGAACTGGCTGTGATGGTGGAGCTTCTGAAAAATGAACGCGAGCGATTGTTTTCTGCGCTGCAGGAAATTTCATATTTACAACCTTATCCGACACGCTCGAATTTTGTTCTTTGCCGCGTGGTTGAACGCGATGCTTCC
>JAXIPJ010000295.1:0-29583 GCA_045402985.1 Anaerolineales bacterium | reverse complement strand
GCATCCGCAGCCATTTGCACAGGATCATCCTTGGCATTGGTGACATGCGCCTGATTGCTGGGCTGTCGGCGGCATCGCAGTTTACTGTTCGCAAACGCGAGTTCGAGTGTGCTGAGATGCCCGAGCACCTCGGCCAACTTCGCTGGTGTCATACCCGCCGATAGTTTCACCAGTCTCTCGCGTGGCACATTCACGTCGACCAGCATGTGCGCAAACTCACGACTGTCTATCGCCATCGCCTCCTCAGCGATGGTCAGATTGAAGTAGTGGCGCGCGATGAATTCATCGATCATGTCGAATTCAGAATCCGGGACACCATCCATCTCGATAATGCGGCCATGCTTGATTACTAATGACGGCTTGGGATCATGTGGGCTGGCAGCCGCGCAGAAACCGTTCTCCGGATCTTCCACTGCAAAGCGATCATGACTGAGATGCCGCTCATCCCAGAGATCGTAGCGCGCCCAGTTGTTTTGTGCATTATCCATATTGTCACCTCAGCAAATCCATACAGTGGAATGATATCTCATTCGTTATTCGTTGTGGAGATAGGCATCATTGATACAAGGGATATTCGATATGCGGCAGCTCATTTCCCAAACCAAAATAGCCGCCCTTTGAAACGCCAATCATAAGACTGAGGAGAGCGAAAGATCGAGCTCAGCTACTTGCATTGCGGCTCATAATTTCTCTAAAGGTGGGCGATTTCCGAAAGTAACCGGGGGAGCACCTGTGGGAGCCGCCCACTTCACACCATTGGCAATCACCTGTAACACTTCCTTTTGATAGTATGTAGGATACGTTTCATGACCCGGTCGGAAGTAAAAGATTTTTCCCAGACCGCGCTGATAACAACAGCCGCTTCGAAACACTTCACCGCCCTGAAACCAACTGAGGAAGACTAACGTATCAGGCGCAGGGATATCAAACCGTTCGCCGTACATTTCTTCGCGTGGAATTTCAAAGTAGGCTCCCAGCCCGGCGGCAATCGGGTGGCCTGGTTCGACCACCCAAATGCGTTCGCGTTCATCCGCCTCGCGCCAGATGAGATCACAGCCGGTGCCCATCAGGCGTCGAAAGATTTTTGATAAATGTCCGGAGTGCAAAACGATCAACCCCATTCCCTCTAACACTCGTCCTTGAACACGAGTGACGATCTCCTCGCTCACTTCGGCGTGAGCCATGTGCCCCCACCAGGTCAGCACATCGGTGTCGGCCAGCACTGAGTCGGTGAGGCCATGTTCAGGTTCATCCAACGTCGCCACGCGCACCGTCATCCCTTCGGAGCGCAAGTGATCGGCGATCGGCACATGCAGGCCGTCCGGATAGACTTCACGAACTTCTTCGTGCGACTTTTCGTGTCGGTATTCGTTCCAGACCGTAACTTTGAGAGTCATAGGTTTTCCTCACACTTTACTGGCATTCCATTTTTTGCCGCGCTCGCTCGAATCGCATCCCACAGTTTTGCCATTCGCAGTCCAACTTCGGGTGGCGATGGGTTGGGGATGCGCCCACTCCGCACAGCCAGAAACTGTTCCCATACACCCAGTGACGGCGGCACAGGAATGGGAGCCGGGGGCTCGTCACCAGTATATTGAACGGCCAGAGTTTCGCCCCACATTCCCGTATGCAAAATTGCCTTTTCGCAGAATACCCGGATCTCAGAAGAACAGGAAGGAATAGCTTCGCCGCAAGCATGGAACGTGACTAATCCACCGGAGGCCAGGCGCCCCATCGCTACAGCCAGCGTTTCCACCGGACGGCCATTGTGAACGAACCAGGCGGCCACTTCGCTAAACTCTTCCCCGGCCAGATCGGCAACGGTATTGAGCAAGTGTGCGCCGGTGTCGAACAGAAAGCCACCGCCTGAGAGGGCGGGCTCCTGCCGCCAGGTATTAACAGTGTTGGGACCCCAGTTCTGCCAAACGATGCCACTGATACTGAGGATACGACCAAATTCATTCGCTCGCAGCAATCTGGAGGCTAATCGCACCTGGGGTGACAGGCTTCCTTGAAATGCCACAACTAATAAGCGCCCGGTGCGGTCACGAGTCTCGATCAAACTGTGCGCTTCGGCAGCCGTCATCACCATTGGCTTCTCGAGCAAGACGTCAATGCCTGCTTCGAGGCAAGCCTTGGTTTGATCATGATGAAACGCGTGCGGGGTAATAATAAAGACGGCGTCGAGCTCACGGCCGTACTCAGTGATTAACTTTTGCCAGTCGGGTTGATTGGGCGGCGGGGGCAGTCCGGCATCAACAAAAACTTTGGCAGCCTCAAGCGCCATCGCCTCGGAGGGCTCGCACAGGGCAACGATACGAGTCGTGGATTGCATCTTGAGCATTTGGCTAATGTGATAGCGCGCCATTCCTCCGGCTCCAATGAGGGCTACGCGGATCGGTGAGGTCATAGGGTCTCCATAAACTTAGCACTTAGGGTTTCAGAAACTTGAAAGGTCTCAAAGCGCCGCGGGTCTTTCACAACGCGATTGAATTTCGATATGCCGGCCCGAGGTAGAGGCTTCCTCGAAGGATTGCATCAGATCGAGAACATGAAATGCCATCTCGCTATTGGCACGGTGGGGCCGATTCTCGCGAATGGCCGCCGCCATATCGCGGACGCCCAGACCGCGACTCTCTTCTGCGCGACCGGGAATCAGCGGCACCTCTTGCCACTCTTCATCCTTTGCTGACTTCACTCGCACAGGGCCGCCAAATGTATTCGGATCTGGCAAGCTTAGCGACCCTTCTGAGCCATAGATTTCAATGCATGGCAAGTTGGCCGCCCACACATCGAAACTCGTTATCACAGTAGCGACCGGACCACTCACAAAATCGAGAACGCCGGTCACGTGGGTCGGCGTGTTCACTTTGATCTTTGTGCCAGCCAGTGGCTGGCTCGTGATCAACCGCTCCGGAAAGGAAATGCGAGTCGAGCCAGTCAAGCGTCGAACCGGGCCCAGCATACTCACCAGGGTCGTCAGATAATAGGGCCCGATATCAAACATCGGTCCCGCGCCCGGCTGATAAAAGAAATCTGGATTGGGGTGCCACATCTCCATTCCACGCCCGGTCACAAAGGCGACCGCTGCGACGGGTTCGCCGATCACGCCGTCATCCAGTAACTTGCGACACGTTTGCAGACCCGCGCCCAGGAAGGTATCCGGCGCACAACCGATCCGCAGACCTTTGCGCTTCGCCAGTTTCAGCAATCGCGCACCATCGGTACGGTTGGTTGCCAGTGGTTTTTCAGAATAAACGTGTTTCCCCGCGTTCAGGGCTGCGCGACTGATTTCAGCATGGACGCTCGGAGGTGTCAGGTTGACGATCAACTCAATCGAAGAGTCAGCGAACACTTCGTCGAGAGGCCGGGCGGCGATCCCAAATAGTGCCGCTTTCGCCTCGGCGCGACTCATATCCATATCCGTACAAGCAACCACATCCAGGCCAAATTCCGGACAATTTTTGAAATACGTGTCGCTGATGTTGCCGCACCCCACGATGGCGATTCTAGTTTTTGTTTCCACGCGCCAACCCCTTTCCGGTCAAGTATTGATAACTCTTATCGACCGCTTCCAGCATATCGGTCGCACAGTGATCGAGTTCCACGACCAGCCACTCAGTCGACCCGGCGCCAGCCGTCACCACACCTGGAATATCAACTACACCCTCGCCCAGTGCGGTCATTGGCGCTTCGATCTGACAAGGGCCATCCTTGATGTGCAAGAGAGGTGCGCGCGAACCCAGGCGGCGGACCACCTCCGCTGGATTCTGCCCGGCCGTTTGCACCCAATACACATCGACTTCGAGGAATACGTCTGGGTCAAGGTGTTCAAGCATCAGATCTATGGCGATGCGGTTCTCCAACGGCTCATACTCAAACCAATGGTTGTGATACCCCAATTGAAACCCATTGGCTTTGGCCACTGCCGCGCCTTCATTGAGCAAGTCGCAGATACTCTTAATCCCATCTAAAGACTTAAACTTTTCAGGCGGTTGCCAGGCCAGGATTAAGCGTTTGCAATTAAGCGCGCTCATTGTGTCGATAATTTCCTGCTTTTTGTCACCGAGCGGCAGTTCACCGTGTGCACTGCTCACTGTCAGGCCGAGCTCACTAAATAATTTGGCAGCTGAAGCGGGCGAGTCGCCAAACATATTCGCTGTTTCCACACCTACATAGCCCATGTCGGCAACTTTGCGAAGAGTGCCTTCATAATTTTGAGCTAACAGATCGCGAAGGGTATAAAGTTGAAGTGCAATAGGGGTTGTCATAGTCTCATCCATGTGAAGCAAATTTGATAGCTCAGGTTATTTTACACAGGAACTTGAATTAGAGCGAGCCCGCGTAAACAAACTCAAGCCACTACGGCCTTAACAATAAGCTAAACCGGCCGCATCCGATTAAGGATCTCAATCATCAGTTGCACATCGTCGCCCATCAATGCGTCTACACCGAGGTCAATGCTAAAGAGCATACTAGGCTCGTATGTAGTTGCCCATGACCAGACAGCGATATTGTTTTCATGAAGCACGCGGACAGTGTCGGCATTCAAGACTGTGTATTGGTGCTGGAGCACAGGCGCGTTAAAAGACCTGGCCTGCCGCAATGCCTCGGATGGATCAGCTGGCGCGTCATCGGGTAGGCGTTCAGTGGCAATCAGGAGCTCCGGGCATTTCGACTGAGCCAGGTGTACGGCATCATGATTATAGGAACTCATAAAAGCTGTATCCAGCATGTTGTGTTTTACAAACAATTCCACCAGCCCAAGTGCGATGCGATTGGACTCGTCAGCGTCTGCGCCTTTCACCTCAAAACAGGACAAGGTGCCAGTCTCTTTGTAAAGCAATAACGTCTCTTCGGCCGAAGGAACGCGCACGCCGGCAAACTCCGGCTTGAACTTCCCACCTGCGTCAAGCCGCTGGATCTCTTCCCAGGTAGATGCACTCACGTTTCCGCTTCCGGTCGTTGTCCGGTCGAGAGTAGGGTCGTGCATCATCACCAGTTTTCCATCGCTTGTGATGTTGACGTCACACTCAATCATTTCCACGCCCAGCTCAATAGCTTTGCGGTAAGCATCCAGAGTGTTTTCCGGGTAGGCAATCGAGTGACCGCGATGAGCGACAGACAGGGGGCGATGATCCCGAATCCAGGGGTTTATTGACATGAATGTATTTCCTTTCAGAAGGGGGAAATAAGTTAAGTCTTCAGCGCTCCCTTGAGCGAGAGCGTGTCGGCAAAGTGACAGGCGGCGAAGTGGCCGGGCCGGTATTCTTTCCATTCGGGCGTGTCGGTCTTACACACCGCTTGGGCATATGGGCAACGCGGGTGAAAGTGACAGCCGGTTGGCGGGTTGGCCGGACTAGGGATTTCGCCTTCGAGGATGACGGGCTTCATCACCTCGTCCGGGTCCAGCGCGGGGATGGCGGACATGAGCGCCTCGGTATAAGGGTGCAGCGGCTGATAGAACAGAGCCGCGGTGGGCGCCACTTCCACTAACCGGCCCAGATACATCACCGCCACCCGATCACTCACATGCTCGACCACACTGAGGTCATGAGCAACAAACAAATACGTGAGACCAAGTTCCTTCTGCATATCCATTAACAGATTGAGAATCTGGGCCTGGATGGAGACGTCCAATGCTGAGACCGGTTCATCGCAAACCACGAACTGCGGTTGGACAACCAGCGCGCGCGCGATGCCGATACGTTGGCGCTGTCCGCCACTGAAGGCGTGCGGATAACGACGGAGATGTTCCAGACTCAACTGGCAGCGCCGGGCGGTTTCACGGACTCGTTCATCCACTTCATCGCCATGGGCCACGCCACCCGCCACAAGAGGTTCGGCGATGATGTCGCGGACTGTCATCCGTGGGTTCAGCGAGGAATAGGGGTCCTGAAAAATCATCTGCGCGTGCCGCCGAAAGGCGCGCAATTCGGTCGAGCTCAGTTTAGCAAGGTCAGTGGCCGGACCGTCCTGAAGATGAAAAATGATCTCGCCTTCAGTGGGATTAAAAGCGCGCAGGATCGTCCGGCCCGCCGTCGTCTTACCAGAGCCGCTCTCGCCCACCAGTCCCAGCGTCTCACCCTGGAGAATGTGCAGGTTGATGCCATCCACAGCCTTGACTGTTCCAGCGCCGCGGCCCAGGAAACCCTGCCGGAGTGAGAAATGTTTTTTGAGGTTTTTCACCTCGAGCAATACACGGCGTTCTTCAGGCATCCGATTTCTCCGGTTCATACAAGAGGCAGCGAACTGAATGTTGATCGTCCAAGTGGGTGAGGGCTGGCACGTGAACTTCGCACCGGCCTGGCATCATCCGACTGCAACGCGGATGGAACGGGCACCCACTGGGTCGTTGGAATGGGCTGGGGATCGAGCCTTCGATCGCGACCAGGCGTTGCCCCGCGGTCTTACCCAGGCGCGGCACGGCCCGCAGGAGGTCCACGGTGTAGGGGTGCTTGGGATTGCGGAGGATCTCGCGCACAGGTCCATACTCCACCACTTGTCCGAGGTACATGATGGCGACTGTGTCAGCGATCTGCGCAATTACACCCAGGTTGTGAGTGATAAACATGACAGCCATGCCCAGGCGTTTTTGCAGCCCGCGCATCAGATCCAGGATTTGCGCCTGGATCGTCACATCCAGGGCGGTTGTAGGCTCGTCGGCAATCAGTAAGGACGGATTGCACGAAAGGGCCATGGCAATCATTGCCCTTTGGCGCATCCCGCCCGAAAACTGATGAGGATAGTTATCAACCCGCTGCTCGGCGCCCGAAATGCCGACCAGCCGCAAAAGCTCAATCGTCATCTCGCGTGCCCTGGCTGGGGAGACCATTTGATGAAGCAGGATAGCCTCCGTGATATGGCTGCCAATCGTGTGCACCGGGGAAAATGAACTCATCGGCTCCTGAAAGATCATGGCGATATCTTTGCCCCGGATATTGCGAATCTCAGGGCCTGTGGGGTTAAGCTTCGCGAGGTCAACGACTCCATTTTCGTTCGCGCCAGATGAGCCAGGGGGATGAAATAGAATTTGGCCGGAATCGATTCGCCCCGGTTGAGGAATAATGCGCAGGATCGAGTGCGCAGTTATGGATTTGCCGCAGCCGCTTTCGCCAACCACACCCAGAACTTCACCGCGCCGTATGGTCAGGTCGACTCCCTCCACCGCGCGGACTGTGCCTTCGTCAAGTGGGAAGGACACCCGCAAGTCTTTGATTTCCAACAGCATGTTGTTATCCACGAGTCACTGCCCTTTAGCGGGAATAAGGATCGGCGGCATCGCGCATGCCATCACCGACAAAACTGAAGGCCATGACGGATATGATCACGAACGCCACGGGTGTAAACAGCCACGGATACAGCGCAATAGCTTGGATATTCTGGGCATCTTGCAGCAACGTTCCCCACGAGATGACAGGCGCCCGCAGGCCTAAACCAATAAAGGAGAGCGAGGTCTCAGCCAGGATCATATACGGAAACGAGATCGAAAGATCCACAATAATATAACTCAGGAAGGAAGGCAGCAGGTGCCGGGCGATGATGCGTGTATTGCTGCTACCGGCAATGCGAGCGGCAACTACAAAGTCTTCTTCACGCAGAGAGAGGAGTTTGCCACGCACCCTCCGCGCCAGATGCGTCCAACCCAGTAGCCCGAGCAGGATCGTAATGGTGAAGTAGACGCGTTGAGGTGACCATTCTCTGGGCAGGGCGGCAGCCAGGGCCATCCACAGTGGCAACGTTGGGATCGAGCGGATAAATTCGATGAAACGCTGGATGGCGTCGTCTATACCGCCACCGAAGAACCCCGAAATGCCGCCAATGATCAAGCCGAGAAAGAACGAAATAAATAGGCCAACCACACCGATCGTGAGTGATGTGCGTGTGGCATGGAACAAGCGGGACAGGATGTCGCGCCCGAGCTGGTCGGTACCTAACAAGTGCAGATGTCCCGCTTCAACCCCAAACAAATGTTTATCAGATTCGATGATTCCCCACATTTTGTATGGATCACCTTTGACGAAGAAGTACACAGGCCACGGCTCGCTGGTGTCTTCTTTCACTTCCAGCAGAAACGTCTGCGGATCCATGGCGGCAGTGAGGGCATAGGTGAATGGACGCGGGTGAAATTTGCCATCGGCATCTACGAAGTGCAAAGCCTGCGGCCCGCCAAACAAGTAATTGGGGGTGCGGACGGCAGGAGCATAGGGTGACAAAAATTCGGCGAACAGGGCAATGAAAACAAAGACTGCGAGAAGCGCCGTACCTATCAGGGCCAATCGGTGCTTCCTGAACTTCCACCACATCAATTGGAACTGCGAAGCGGTATAGTACCGGATCTCCATTTCTCGGGCAATCCCCGGGAGGGGCGGAGCCGGGTTGGGGACAACGTCAATGGCTTCAGTGACTTGGGTCATATCAAACCCTCTCCCCATAGCGAATGCGCGGATCGAGCAAAGCCAGGAGCACGTCAGACAGGAAAGTGCCGAGGATGGTCAACGTGGAGTACATGAGCAGGATTGCGCCAGATAGGTAGATGTCCTGATCAAGCAGGGCTCTGAGAAATAACGGGCCAGTATCTGGCAGGGCCAGCACAAATGAAACGAGCGGCGCGCCGGCGATGATGGCAGTGAGTTCCCAACCAATGGTACTGGCGATGGGATTCAGTGCGACGCGTACTGGATACTTCATCAATAGCTTCCACTCTGGCAAGCCTTTAGCTCGGGCGGCGGTTACGTAGAGCTTATTCTTTTCGTCGAGCATCGTGGCCCGCATGGTGCGGATTTCGAAGGCGGTGCCCGCCAGACCCAACACGAGGGCTGGTACCCACAGATGGCGAAGAAGGTCGACGAACTTGCCCCAGCTCCATGGAGCCTCTGCATATTGAGACGAAAACAGGCCGCCAACGCTGTTATTGAACACCATAACGCTGAAGTATAAAAGGATAAGGGCAAGCATGAAACTTGGCGTGGCCATGCCAAAATACCCGATGATCGTGGCCATGTAATCACCGAGAGAATACTGCCGCATGGCTGAGTAGATACCGATGGGGATAGCCAGACCGTAGGTCAAAATGATAGTGGCGATTGCCAGCATGACAGTAAGTCCCACCCGTTCGCTGAGCACATCTGCAACGGGCCGGTGCTGCCCAAATGAAATACCGAAGTTGCCGTGCAGGATAATATTACCGATCCAGGTCACGTAGCGCTGATACCAAGGGCGGTCAAGTCCCAGTTGGTGGCGTAGGGCAGTCACATCTTGCTGGGTCACCGACACACCCTGGGATCGTAAGTCGAGGGCACGCCGGTCAGCGTAGTCGCCCGGCGGCAGCTCGATGGTTATGAAGACAATGACCGACAAGGCCGCCAGCATGACGATCATGATGATAAATCGCTGCAGCAGATATTTCGCCACTTGACCTCCTTGCTTAGTTATAATGCGACGCCGCTCGCAAAGGGCGGCTCACATTTCTGCCTGTCTGGCACGATCAAATAGCCAGGATTGGACCAGAGAGAGGTAGAAGCAAGTTCCACCCCTCTCTGGTGCCCGATTCCAAACTTTAAGGGTTTCCGGGCCCATTAGAGTCTGAGCATAACTTATTCTTGGGCAAATTCCAAGTTAATCTCGGACGACCTTATTCCTTGAAATACCACTGATCAGTCCGGTAGGGATATGTGCGATAGTACTCGAAGGCATTGATCTTGAGTTGAGGCACATTGCCCAGTGTTCGCGAGACAATCGTGATCACCGGTGGAGAGGTGATGGTGCCGATAATCATGCCGCGATCAACCTGAACTTGCGCCAGCTGCTGTCCCAGACTGACGTATTCGTCACTGCCCGGCAAGGACGATTTCCACTGGTCTGTCAGATCCCACAAGTCCTTGATGTCATCGGGTGGCTCCATACCCTGCGCGCCATCGGTGTTGTGCCATTCCATCCACGGGGCACCGAACAACGGTTCGAGGGCAGCGTCACCAAAGGGCGGGAAGAGCCGGAAGGGGTTGGAGTAGAGCGGCGCTTCCAATTCCAAGCCGCTATTGGTTACCTGGATGTCGTGATCGTTATTAGCAGCCATGGCTCGATAGGCTTCAGTACTCATCTCCTTCAACTCAACCTTGACACCGACCGCCTCCCAGTACTCTTTGGCGAGCTCGTGCATGGCGGGATCGCCAAACTGGATGGCATAGATCAGATTGATAATCAGTGGTTTGCCATCGAGTCTTGACCGGAAGCCGTCTGCCCCTTTCTCAAGTCCGATTTCATCCAAAAGTGCATTGGCCGTGTCCGGATCATACTCGATATCCTTGGTATACCACTCCGGTTTAGCGAATGACACCGTCCGGTGTACGGGGGCCCCGCCGGTGGGCTCGCACAAGCCGAAGCACAAAGCCTCGTTGATTTCATCTCGGTTCAGCGCCAAAGACATAGCGCGGTTCCAGCGCGGGTCGGAGAATAACTCGGCCAAAACGGGGTCTTTATGCGTGGCATTGAATACATAGGTCCGACCATTGCCAGCAGGCTGGGCCATCTGGATATCGTAATTGCCTTTGTCTTGATTCTGCTGGAAGAGCGGCAGGCTGCCAATCTGCAGAGCCTGGGCTTTGTATTGAATCTCACTGTTGATGATCTTCAACTCGAATAGCTCGTTTTCGGCCGCATATACTTCCTCTACTTCGTCAATATACGGCAACTGCTGCCCGGCTGTGTCAACCTTGTAATAGTAAGGGTTCGCAACAAACAGCTGGTGCTCGGGCGTTTCGTCAACCTTGATCCAGGCTTCAAGCTTGGGCAGACCATACTGATGATTGGCATCTTCCCAGTCGCTATAGAACAGGGGGATGAATCGAGCAGTCCAGGAATCGAAGCCTTCGGCTTTCGCTTCTTCATCAGCCTGCGGATTGTATTTGGGAAGCTTGTCCATCAGGAAGTGCTTGGGCGCCCACTCATGAGTGTAGGTGGTTGCTATCAACGTGGTAAATGCGGGCGACGGCGCGGCAAACTTGAACTTGACGGTGACATCGTCCACTGCTTCCACCTGCATCGGTTCGCCGCCATAGACCCAGAAGCTGGGAACGTCTGAGTAAAGATCCTTGTTCAGAACGATATCTTCCCACCAGAAGACGATGTCCTCGCTGGTGAAGGGCTGGCCGTCTGACCATTTGTGGCCCTTGCGCAATACAATGGTAAGCTCGGTGAAGTCGCTGTTCCACTCGAAAGACTTGGCCATGTTCGGGACAATCGTTTGCAAATCATCAGTGAACCGCAACAGGTTTACGTGGCGCACACTGAGCCATTCAGAGTTTCCGGCTTCGGGAGCAACGGAAGCTCCGCTAATGCGGCCGCCATAATGTCCGACCTCGTTATAGGGTACGACCACGAGCGGTTCTTCAGGCAGGCGCTCTTCAAGTGGGGGCAGGTCGCCTTCCGGCAGGAAGCCATATTCCACCAGCCGCGCATCGTACTCGGTGCGGCCTGTATAGGCCATGGTGCAATTGGCGGCGGTTTCAAACTCTGCAACCTCATACTGTTGCGGCCACGCACCCGCGGCAACACCCTGTGCGTCTGCCACGGTAATAGCCGGGCACTCGCCAGAAACTACAGGTTCGGTAGCAACTACAGGCTCAGTAGCGACCGGGGCTTCAGTAGCCTCAGTTTCCACCGGGGCCTGAGTGACCACCGGCGCAGCAGGAGCACACGCCGAGAAGGCCATGGCAAAGATAGTGAAGAACACTACCAGGGAATAAAATCTTTTTTGGGGCATTTCTCCTCCAGAGAACTAATTGAGAATGGTGATCCGAATGAACGGTGATCCGAATTTGTGTGTCGCTTTTCTCTACGGCTACCCTCCCTTCTCTTGATCAGGTCTGCTGATTTTCTCGACCTGGCGGATAGCCCCACACTTATCATAGCCAGACTCAAACGCTTGCGCAATAATTGTCTGAATACACCAAGTCGAAGAGGCAAACATACTCAACGTGATTGGGTTCATTGAACTCCTTCACTGGATGAACCACGTAACTTTGTTGGGCCGCGCCGCCATACAACGAAGTCAAAAGCATCTGGCAGATGATATTCACACGAATAGACCAAAGGCTCGTCATCTATTGAGTAATCCGTTTGAACAATGTATAAGGTGAGGGCATTCGGCGAAAGGTGCAGCTTCTCTGCCACAAAGTCCGGAGCGGACATAGGAAGTAAACGAGCAATTCCATATTCGATCACCTTGCCCAGTGAAGTCTGCAACATGCTGTAAATAGACTGTGTAAGAAGTCGTTGTGGATCAAAATCAGCCCGTTGAAATAGAGACTCTGTCAGTGTATCCAATGAATACACAACAGGCCGACCATCTGCAGTACGAACACGTTCCACAGTAATGAGAGAGGTTCCTACTAAGACGTGCAATTGCTCAGCTTTCTCCTGGTCCGCTATTTCTCTCTGAATGGTGAGGTGGCTGGTGCCTGGCCCCATGCCAGCCGATTCGATCATCTCGGTAATGCCAAAGTTAAAGTTGAGGTTTTTGAGAATGGGATGATTTCTAACAAAAGTGCCTATCCCATGGCGGCGGGAGACTAATCCATCATCTTCTAGGACACGTAAAGCTTCCCGGACCACTGTGCGGGAAACACCAAGCATCTCGCATAACTCAGCCTCTGTGGGGAGCTTGCTACCAGGCTGATAGGTACCACGCGTGATCGCTTGGTGGAGTTCTTGATGAGCTACTTCTGTCAACGTTTTTCGTTCGGACCTAGCTGATCGGATCATTCTTCACCTTAGTTGTAAGATGTCATGATGACTTATCATACTACGAATAGATTTGGAGGTAAAGACTTTAATATGAAATCCTAAAAGTGGCCTGATCTGTGCTGACACCTCTACAGCGGACGCTTTTGCAGTTATGACATAAACCCATTTTCCAAACAGCTCAATGCTGGAGCATAAGGAGTAAGATTAACCCAAGTTGCTACGTAGGTTGAAATCCATGAGGTTTCTGCTAGAGTTGTAGGTAACCACACCAGACAACGAAAGCGAGGCAACCCCATGGACACGCAAATTGTAGTCGTTTATTGTTTTTGCGATGATGTGTTGAAGAGACTTCATTACTATGAAGATCCACAAAGGCAGATGAGTGATGCGGAAGTCATGACCACTGCCATTGTGGCAGCGCAGTACTTTGCTGGTAATCTACATAAGTTGCGTTTTGGGTGACAATATCTTCGAGTTGAATAAGAAGAAACTTGATGACCCCGGTAAATCAGGTAATGGAAATTTGCGGGTTGCGTCTAACGGTTTTGGTATGCATGGAGAAAACAGATCCCTGCATTGGTGCAGGCTGCCAAGTGATCGTCCCGGATCAGCGCGGATATAACCTGAGCGATAAGCCCACGGGCGTGAAGGCTTATCGCATGGATGAACTGGCCAACGATGTGATCGGTTTGATCGATGCATTGGGGTATGAAAAGGTCAATCTGGTGGGGCATGATTGGGGCGCGGCTGTCGCATGGGTATTGGCAAACAAGCATCCTGAATGTGCCGCATCCGGCGGTGATGAAAAGATTCCTGCAACGCGACTTTGAGCAATTGCGTCGTTTTAAAAGAACTTCGTTGAAAAGACTTTTGTACCCAAAGGTCTATTGCGGTCAGCGCGGCTTTGACGTAAGATATGCACTATGGAATTTCTCGCACGGAGCAGAGATAAGAGGAGCCCAATGAGACATCAACCTTTCTTCGCCGGCCTTTTATTGATCCTGAGCATGCTAGCCTGTAATCTGCCGTCGAATGCTCAAGCAACGCCGACCGCAACCATGCTTCTTAGCACAAACACTCCTGCTCAGCCATCGTTCACACCCATTCCGTCCAATACGGCGTTACCGGTTGCCTCGGCACCTCCCACCATAACCACCACACCGACGGTTCCAGTCGCGTCGCCCAAGGATGTGGCGGTTAACTGTCGCTTTGGGCCGGGCACCGCCTGGGTCGCCATCAGCGCATTGAATATTGGTCAATCATCGCAGATCGTGGGCAAGAACTCGGATGGCAGCTGGTGGTACATTGTTGACCCATTTAATTCGAGCAGAAACTGTTGGGTCTCTGTGAGTGTGACCAATGCCTCAGGGAATCTGGTTCCGATTCCTGTCGTTGAAATTCCCAAGGCCTCGGTAACGAATGTTTCGGTGAAAGTGGACCCAGGTACGATTGTTGTCGCGGGATGCACCGGTCCGCTTCTAGCTATCAAGTTCACGGGAACCATCGAGGTGAATGGGCCCACTACCGTCAAATGGTACTTTGACACTCAACAGGGCGGCTCATTTGCCACGGAGACCACGGATTTTCAAACCTTCGGTTCAAAGGATGTTACAGCCGAATATTCCCCTCCGCTCACGGCTGGGAATTACTGGGTAAGGCTGATCGTTACCAGCCCCAACAGTGTTCAGAGTGAAGTGAAATATACGATCCAATGTTAAGATAAGACCATGATCTCAAGGCGGACGATCCGCAAATCGTCTGCCTTTTTATTTAAGCAGGTAAAATCCTCGCATGCAATGGACTCTCGTACAAGGCATTCTTGTGCAGGGCTACCGCGTCGCATCTGGCCCCTCAAAGGATTATCCTTACGGCGCACTAGATCGGCAAAGGCCGCTTTTTAAAGCGCGCGGGCTGGACCTAGGCTCCTACTTCAATGGCACATTGAATATTGATATTCGACCGAACACCTTCAAGTTGTTCAAGCCCGAATTCACATTTCACCACGTTGAATGGACGGATTTGCATCCGCCTGAGCATTTTTCCTTTTCGCGCTGCAAAGTGATTCATAAAAATATTGAATACGAAGGCTGGGTCTATTATCCCCACCCGGAGACAAAGCTACGTCACTTTCAGAATCCGTCGCTGCTGGAAGTGATCGCTCAGCCGATCGCGGATATTAAATATGGTGATGAGGTGGATGTGCTGGTGAATCCCGAAGAGTTTCTTGTATCTTGATCTGTTTCATAATTTCAAACGAATGCTCAAATCGCGCAGTTGGGAAAATGAGATTGGCTTGACCAACACAATGTTCGCCTTATCCCGATATATTTCAGCCAATATATTATCAGCCGTAGCCAGGATAATTTTTGTATTGCCAAAGGTGGGATTCGCATGGATCTGCTTGAGTAGGGCGGAGCCGTCGACGTGAGGCAGGTGCATGTCAAGAACGATAACCCGCGGAGTGGTTTCCTGCAACCGTTTTTGCGCCACTTCGCCATCACGGATTGCCTCCACTTTAAACCCAGCCGCCTCCAAAGCTTTTACGAAAATAGCAGACAAGTCTTCGTCGTCTTCAATGACAAAAGCGAAATTTTCCATTTTGTATCCTTCACTCGTTACATAACGTCAATCTCCGACGCCAGTGTCGCGTTTAAGATTTCTTTTGGCAATGTGATCGATGCAAAATATTTACGGTGTTCCCGTCTTGAGTAGCTGGTAAAAACTTGACCCATAAAATTCTCCTGGGAACCAATCGTTGCGTAATCATAAGGAATTACCATCATAAAGTCAACTGCCATTTTCAAAAACATCGGATATCCTTTTGGTGCCCATACGTCTGACCTGAGAAACTTTCCGGAACTTGCGTTAAACTTGCAAATGAAGATAGAGGAGAAACAGCATGCCACTGATCTATGCCTGTATCGCCCCTCACGCGGGTGACCTGATCCCGGAAACGGTTGAAGATAAAAACATCGTCGCATTGACGCGCGGCTCCATGCAGGAAATGGGAGAAAAACTAAAAGGGCTCGCGCCCGAAGTGATCGTGATCATCAACCCGCATGGGTTCCGTGTGCAGGGCGCGTTGAGCGTGTCCATTGTGGAGCGCGCAACTGCCGAGTGGTCCCCGGATGTAAAACTCGACTTTGATCTCGATCCCGCGCTTGCCAATGCCATCGCGGATAAGGCCACCGAAATGTCTGTGCCTGTTGTGCGTTATATCTACGGCGCCAGTGGCGGACCTGATTGTTTCATCCCATTGGATTGGGGCGCGGTCGTGCCTTTATATTTTATGGGACATCGCTTCGAACCCAGGCCGAAACTTGTTCACCTCAGCCCCATGCGGACTCTTCCCTATGCCACTCACTACGAATTCGGGCGCGCCATCGGACGCGTGCTCAAACAATCAGAGGCGCGCATCGCCCTTATCGCCAGCGCGGACCAGGGTCACGCGCATGACGCGCAAGGTCCGTATGGGTTCGATCCCGCTTCCGCAAAATACGATGCATGGATGCAGGATGTTATCCGCTCAGGGAATCTGGATGACCTGCTTTCAGCCGACCCTGCCCTGGTGGAGAACGGCAAGCCAGACAGTCTGTGGCCCACACTGATCCTTGCAGGTGCGCTCAAGGAAAATCCAATGAATGGACGATTGCTTTCCTACGAAGTGAACGTATATTTTGGGATACTGTGTGCAGAGTTTTTGAGTGAATGATCTTCTGAACAGGATATGCGTTTTGTGCGATGGTGGTCAGAGAAAACAAAGGTAGAATCAGCCACCATGCTCTCAGACTCTCGTGTAATTGCTTTAATAGACAGGGTGCAGCTTGGACAGAGGCTGGTGTGAATCGGAATCGATTGATCGCCGTGTCCATAGTCCTTGCCGTGCTTATTATTCTGCTCATTTATGGGTTGCTCTGGTGGCAAAGCGGACGATCTGGAATGGGCCAGAGATCGCCCATATCTGACCTGGGCTATTGCAGTTCGAATAACGCCCGACCCTGTATTGCATCCTTCAGTCTGGACTCGGATGGAAATATGCTGGTCAACATTCTAACCCCTGGTCCTCCGTTCCCTAATTTTTATCTAAAGATCATTCATAACAAAGGGGAGAATATTTATGAGTGTGAAAAAGCGAAGAGGTTTTCGACGAGTGTTTACTGTATCGGTGA
The DNA here is from genome assembly GCA_045402985.1 of Anaerolineales bacterium. Taxonomy (GTDB): domain Bacteria; phylum Chloroflexota; class Anaerolineae; order Anaerolineales; family Villigracilaceae; genus Defluviilinea. The sequence continues at coordinate 12,670 of JAXIPJ010000295.1, read as the reverse complement.
GGCCATGCGCCTTGGAGAAGTATTACATTTTATGATCATTTCAGTGGATGAGGATGCCACGCTGGCGGAAGGACATTTTGCCATTATTGGTCTGGCACTCTCAACGCCGGAATTTGCAGATCTCTCACCAACCGTTGATCTAACTGCCTCTGCAACGCCGGGTGTGTTGAAAACACCCACGCCAATTCGGACTCCTGCCACTTCCTATCCAAATCCATATCCCAATCCACCCTATCCATGAGGAATGGTGAAAGTGCTGCTGGATAGCTTATCAGTCCTGGAGGAGAATTGGCGCCTCATATTTGTCATACTATTGATCGTCCTCCTCGGCCAAATGTTGATCTACCTTGCCCTCAAAAAGATCTTCGCTGGGCAGTTGACCTCAGATGAATATTATTCTATTGCCATCGGCGGATGGCTGATACCGGCCTTATTGGTTTCTTTACTATGGTTTTTATGGGGAATGATAATGGCACGCCCACCCGGCACTTTGATTGTATTTACCCTCATTGCCGTGTTTGTCTTTGCCCTTATTCTTTTTTTTCGATCTGGAAAAGAAACTCTGCCAGGTTCGAAAGCAATATTACTTGTTCTGTTCGCGTTTTTTGGGATCAGCCTCTTTTTGCGGCTGGCATTCATCTCGGAAGCAATACTGCCTCTGTATTCTGACTCAGCTCAACACTATACGATCATAAAGGAATTACTGGGGAATCGCGAACCTTCGAACTCGACCGTGTCCTTCGAATGGCCGACCAGCACTTATTATCACCTGGGTTTCCATCTTCTTGCAGCATTCATCACTTCCATTACGAATACAGAAATAACAAAAACCATGTTGGTTCTGGGGCAGCTGATGGTAGCTGTTACACCTCTGTCAATTTTCTTTATCCCCAAGTATGCAACAAAATCTAACGGCGTGGGGATATTCGCCGTGTTGCTAGCCACATTTGGATGGTATATGCCAGCCTATGCCGCAAACTGGGGGAAGTATCCGGCGCTTGCCAGCCTGGTGCTGATTCAGTTTGTTTTGAGTTTGGCTTATCTCGCGGTTCAGAGCAGGGAATCTTTATCGAAGCGGAAGGCATGGGCGCTTTATGCATTGCTCACCTCAGGCATATTAATATCCGGTTTGGTTCATAGCAGATCGCTTATTGTGATCAGCATCGCTGTGTTGGCTTGGTTCATGGCAAACTGGTGGCGCAATCTTCCCAAGTTGCCGCGTGCTCTTGTTTTTTCTGTGCTCATCATTGGGCTGGTTCTAGAAATTATTTTCGTACAAACACAGGATATGCTTCATCTGCTTTTGGACCCCTATGGCGCCAAAGGTCTGCTGGTCACGGCGCTTATATTATTTTTATCCATCTTTGCGCAAAAGTCATATCCGCAACTGACGTTCGCCACGATCCTTTCGACCTTCCTGTTGACCTGCGCCATCTTTATACCGATGTTGCCATTCATTCCCGGCTATTTCAACCTCACTTTACTCGACAGGCCCTTTGTTGAGATGATTCTATATCTGCCATTATCCCTGCTCGGTGGGTTGGGCCTGGCAGGCCTGCAGCAATATCTACAGTACGCACAAGAAAGATCGGGAAACTTCCGTTTTTCATGGAGCAGAATTGCCGGTGTTTTATGTATTGGAGTGCTTTTGATAAACGCTCTTTCACAATATGAACTGTATCCTTCAGATTGCTGTGCCATCGCAGGCCCAGATGATGTGCTGGCGATCGACTGGATCGATAAAAATCTGCCCCCAGACGCGCGAATTCTGGTCTCATCTGTCGATTTGATCGTACTGGCCTCAGGCACAGCGCAAGGCTATCTGAGTGGAGATGCCGGGGCATGGATCACCCCCTTAACCGATAGAGTCACTGTCCCGCGTCCGTATGTTTCCGATTTTAATCAACGGGAAGTATTGGATGACCTTTGTAAAATGCAGATCAACTATATCTATGTCGGAGAGATCGGGCAGACGTTTGATGCCTCTCAATTGACAGCGCACCCCGATTGGTACAAGCCTTTGTTATCCATGCCCAGAGCTGGCGTGTATCAGATCATCGGCTGCGATTAAAAGAAAACGCGCTCCAAAAGGAGCGCGTTTCTGTAATTTGAAATAGATCAGGCTTTCTCAACAGGGAATTGGATTTCTGTAGTCGAATCAGACAGATGACCCTTGTCATGCTTGATGTAGACCTCGCGGTACGGGCCAACAATTTGATATCCATTGGCATCGATCCATTCAAGCAAAGCGGCATGTCCCTGAGTGAAATCTTCGAAGTTACCCTGATGTACAACGGAGGCAACCTGGGTGGACGGAAGTTTATACACTTTTACCTTGTCATTCCCCTTTAGCGGACGGTCAATCGGCACAATTGCCTCAGCATCCTCATTCTCGTATACGTCCGCGGGACTGTGCCACAAGGCCAAGCATGCCCCCGTATCCTTGGCGCCCTGTTTGTGGACGTAGTCATAGGTTTCAGTGAATGCAGGTCCAAGATATTGTGGGACCTGGTCATTTGTGGGAATCGTGACGCGCCGTGAAGCAACCATCATAGTGGGGACTGTTTTTATTACAACATCATAGTTCGGCATTTTATTCTCCATTTCAATTTGCCTCAGCCTGGCTTCAATGCGGTGCAGGCGTTCCCGTTCATCGGACAGGCGTTTCTCCACTTCACTTCGTTGCATCTTCAACATGCTGCGCAATTGATCCAGTGACAGACCATCGGCGAGCATCAGCTTGATCTGTTCCAGCGAAAAGCCAAGATCCTTCAGGGCAAGGATGCGGTTCAAATGTGGAAGTTGATCGGCGGAATAGAAGCGGTAGCCTGTAAAATGATCGACTTTTACAGGTTTAAGCAGGTCGGTCTCATCATAGTAACGCAGGGTCACCACCGATACCTGACTGAGGCGTGCAAAATCACCAATTTTGATCATACGTTTTCTCCGTGCGCGCGGATGATGACACTATACACCCTCAGGTTACCTGAGAGTCAAGAGGTGATCTTTGATCCTGATTGGATTTGGAAGAGATGGGGAAGGATTACTTAATGCTGTGACATTAAGGCGCGGATGGGCGCAGGGCAAGCTGGATACTCTCACGCAGGTCCGGGAAGAAATGCAGCGGCAGTTTGATGGGAATAAAGGTTGCCCCAGTATCGATCTGATCCATGGGGATGTAATACAACTGCGACTCGCTCTCCGCGCCGCTGCGTACATCCTGAAAGACCAGCAGGATGTGCGTTCCATCCGGGCTGAAGGCCGCGCTGCCATAACAGCAGACCCCATCCACAGGGTTGATTTTGCCCACCGTGGTTGTGGATATATCATATAAATAAAGTTCACCATAACCCACATTGCGCTTCAAACTGTTGAACAAGAATCGCTGGTCGCCATCCCAGTTGTAAAATGGCAATACCGGAAATCTTTCATAGCCATCCGGAACAAAGTGATCGGCGGGGAATTCATCCGCGATCAACGGGTCAACCGCCTGGCAGCGTTGCATATCCGCCTTGATCACGCGGATGGTATCTCCGATGCGCTGATGGACCAGACTCTGATAGATGATCGCCAGAGCCTGTCCATCTGCAGACCAGCGCGCACCTTTGACCGCAACATCGGCGTAATCGAGACAAAGCTCGCTCAAGTTTTGGAGCTCAAAGGCTGAGGTAATGGTGGAGAGCGTTTGCAGGTCGAATGGCAAAACGAGCAGACGACGCTCAATGCTAATGGCCACCTGCTTCCCATCCGGTGAGACGCGGAAGCCTTCAAACTTGGGATCGTTGAAACAGGCAATTTCCTCTGCTTCGATCTGAGCCGCGTCCACATTTATTTTGTAGACGCAGTTCCTTTCGCCGTAAATGAGTTCGCTGCCGCCTGGAAGCCATTGCAGATCGAACTTGGGTTTGTTGGTATTGGTCAACTGGCTGATATGACTCCCATCCATATCCATTATATAAATATCGTCGTTGGCAGTCAGCGCAATTTTATCCGCTCCGCCAATGCCGGGTCTTACCGGGACCGTGGGCGTGATCGCCTCAGTGGGCATCTGCGTAGCTGTTGCGGCGGGGCTGCGCGTGGGGGTGGGCGGCGCGCTGGTAACGGTGGCCGGCTGCGGCGTGGTCTGGAGCGAGGTGGTGAATCTGGAATATCCCCAAACTGCCAATATGGCAAGAGTCAAAACAATGAAGACACCGGGTATCGCCAGGCGCGAGATGGGTTGAGCGGTGGGCACAGCAGCAGGTGTAGTGGGCACCAGCGCCGCGGCGTTTCGGGCGGATGGAGGCGGTGTGACGAGATTTGCATCCGGTATTGATTGGCCGGGCACTGTTGTAATGAAGGCGTTGGCGAACTCAGTGCCGGAGTCATAACGCTGGTCACGATCCTTTGCCATCACTTTTTCAATAACTTTCTCAATGCCGGCGGGCAGGTTCGGGTTGATTTTCAGAATATGTGGCACGGGGTCGGAGGCATGTTTGAAGGCCATGCCCAGCGGGGTGGTCGCTTCGTAAGGTGTTTTGCCACTCAGCATTTCAAAGAGGATGACACCCAGTGAATAGATATCACTGCGCCCATCCACTTCATCGCCCATGGCCTGTTCGGGGCTCATATGCGTGGGTGTGCCGATGATGCCGGAACTGGTCAGCTTGACGGATGCATGCGCGAGTTTGGCGATGCCGAAATCGGAGATGTAGGCATTGTTGTATTCATCGAAAAGGATGTTGCCGGGTTTCAGGTCGCGATGGATGACGCCTTTATTGTGGGCGTAATCGAGGGCGGCGGCAACGCGCTGAATGATGTGTGCGATCTCGTTGAGAGACAGCGACCTGTCCTGGATGCGTTCAACGAGCGAGCCGCCGGCCATGTAGCGCATGACGAAGAACAACTGGTTGTTATCGTTGCCCACATCATAGACCGGGACGATGGCCGCATGTTCGAGCTTTGCAATGATCTTAGTCTCGCGCTCGAAGCGTTCACGCAGATGCTCATTTTCGAGCAGTTCCTTCTTGAGGATCTTGAGTGCCACCTCGCGTTCGAACAACGGATCGTAGGCGCGGTAAACAGTGGCCATGCCCCCGCGGCCCAATTCCTCCCTGAGTTCGTATCGGCTGAACTTCCCGGCGTCCATCATGCGGACAAGTATAACGAGCGATACAGGCGGCAAGCAGTACATTTGAATTACAGAAATTCGGCATTGAAAGCGGGAAATTCATAATTGACAACACACATGCATTCGTCGTAATATATATCTAAATTTTGGAGAAAGCATTTTCGAAAACTCTCGGCAAGCCTGCAAAAAAGTAGCCTGACATGAAATATGCACTCATTATTGGAAATAACAAATACGATGACCCAAAGCTGGCACAGTTAAAAACGCCAGCCGCCGATTCAGCGGCGCTGGCAAAGGTGCTGGATGATAAAACGATCGGTTCCTTCGATGAAGTAACCCCGGTGATCAACCAGACTGAGACCATGGTTCGCCGTATCATCGGCGCATTTCTGACAAATAAAAAACCTGACGATCTCGTTCTGCTCTATTTTTCGGGGCATGGTATTTTGGATGACCGTGGACGGTTGTATCTCGCGCTCAGAGACACCCAGGTAAACCTTCTCAAGGCCACCTCCATTCCATCCTCATTTATTGCGGATGAAATGGACAGTTGCCGTTCAAAACGCCAGATCCTCGTTTTGGATTGCTGCCACAGCGGCGCCTTTGGGCGCGGCACAAAAGGTGAACAAAAGGCGGTGACAGAAACCACCTTCGAAGGCAGTGGGTTTGGACGCGTGGTGCTCACGGCATCTGACTCCACCCAGTATGCATTTGAAGGCGACCAGGTCATTAAACAAACAGAACTTTCCCTGTTCACGCACTTCCTGCTGGAGGGCTTGAAAACTGGCGAAGCAGACATGAATAACGACGGGCATATTTCGCTTGATGAATGGTATGACTATACTTACACAAAGGTCATCTCAGAGACTCCCAGGCAGGTGCCTCATAAATGGTCCTATAACCAGCAGGGTGACCTGATCATCGCCAAAAATCCCTATGTCAAAAAGAGAATTGTGGAACTGCCTTACGAACTGGTGCAGGCATTGGAGAGTCAGTTTGTTAGTATTCGGGAGAGTGGGGTCACAGAATTAGGGAAGTATCTCCGTTTGCGCGATCCCGAGATGGTTGATCTTGCCATCGCATCTCTCAAAAAAATGCAGCAGGATGACAGCCGTAGGATCTCGTTGCTGGCAGAGAGATTGTTATCAGAGTTTGAGCAGGTGCGCACTCCAGCCATTAAAGTGACAGCTCCAAGACCGATTCCTGAAGTGGAACCGCAAACAGATAACATAACAAGTGTCAGTTCAATGCCGCCTCCAACCACGACTTCTGAAATCAAACCTGCTGCTGAGAGACTCATATCGAGACCAGAAGTTGAAAAAGTAAGTAAATCGATTGGCACCTCGCTCGCCCCCCAAAAGCTTTTATTCAAAGCCTCATTCTGGTTTAAATGGATTGGAATATCTATTTTAGGGCTGATATTTTTGTCACTAATATTTGATTACGATGGAACAATCGTTAATTCTGGTAGTTATCGTTTTTCTGGTAGTTATGTTGTTATGATCCTATTTGGCATTGTGGCGGGTGCTTTGGGCTTTATCCAGTGGTTTCTCTTTCGGGATCGATTGCAAGACTGGTGGATTGCAGCCAATGCGGCCACGGCTATTGTTCTTGGATTGTTCCACAGGTCTCTTTTTTATGCGTACGTTGGGTGGTGGCATCCACACCTGCCCATACCCTTGGTTGTTTGGCTTATTAGCAATTTTGTCCTGGGAGCAATTCTTATAAGGGATGCACAGGGGAAAGCCAGTTCAACGGCAGGAACACGAACTTCGCAGCCAGACGTAGAAAAATTCGACACACCTGTTGATCGTCTCTCAGCTTTTCAGGAATTTGTTTTCGACAACCCATTCTGGTCCAAATGGATTGGAACTACAATTTTAGGGGTTGTAATTTCAATAATCTTATATAATTACGCCTTCAATAATCTCTCTTACTCGATCTCTATACTATTCGGCATTTTGGCAGGGTTAACGAGTCTTACGCAGTGGTCCCTCTTCCGAAATCGATTGGCAGGCTGGTGGATTGCAGCAAACACGTTGGCAGGCACAGTTCTTGGATGGCTTCATAAATATCTTTATGAATCGATAGATGGTTGGGGCCATGAAGACCTGGGAAAATTATTAGCCCTTTGGATCATTATCAATTTTGCTCTGGGGCTCATTCTCCTGAGAACGACACAGGAGAGTGCAAAGAAGTTTTCGCCTGCGCTTCCCACCAAACCTGCTGCCGAATTAATAGAGACAGGTACCCAACAAAATATCTTTTTCATACTTCTTTCATTGTCTTTAGTATTTTTTGCCTTGTTCATATTCAGTACTGCATTAGGTTTAACGGGTTCAGATGATGTTATCTGGATCCTTCTTGGTATTACAGATATTTCGGTTGGCGTCTCTTTTGCCCTGAAAAAAGAAATACCGAGAAACATTGGATTTATTGCACTAGCAAGTTCTTTGTTCCTGGATGGAATCATTATTGAACTCATTGCTCTTAATCCCGATTACTTTCCACAGTCCTTGTTTGTATTCCCAGGGCTTATATCACTGTCGTCCGGTATCTTCTTTGCTTTCCAAAGAGAAACGCGGAAAAATTTCGGATTCACTCTGCTGTCTGGTTACCTCATTTCGTTAAGTTTGGCCCAAATCGCGGCGAATCAATCCCCGATCGAGAATATATTTGTAAATATCTCTGCTCTCATCGCTCTTCCTGCGGCATTTTTTCTTTTTCGTGATAAGTAGTATTTCCCTGTTCTTTTCTTGTGATAGTAATATCTAATACCCTCGTCATGTACTCGGCCTCATATTCAACTACCAATTGACAAGCCGTGGATTAACCTCCACGGCTTTTTTGTTAATCGATTCGTAAGACTTTCGTAATCGATTTTGAAACTTGTATTAATTTTCAGTCCTTATACTGGGTATATCGCATTCAGCGATAACGGTCGGTAAGCCCCATTCAAGAAAATTTCACAGCAAGGTTCCCCCTATCGATCGTACATACATTTGAATAGGAGAAAAAAATGAAACGAAAACTAAGTGTGCTTTTCGTCGTGGTATTCATCGCGCTGTTGATGGTCGTCCCTGCTTCGGCGGGACGCGGCAATGAGACGCCAGGCGTTGTATACGTCACCAGCCAGGGACTGTACTATGACACTTTTGTGGTAAAAGACCCGTTGCCTTTCGAAGGTCGGTTCCAAAAGATCGAGGCTGGTGCCACCGAGTTTGGCCCCGGCGACCCCGGTTACCTGGGTGGACGCTGGTGGGAAGACACCAATGGGGACAATATCATGGACGCAACCGATCACTATTTCCTGTGCCCGCTGCTCGGACCGGGACGCGAAACCCCGTAACGTGTAGTCTGTGTGGAACATTGAAATACATATGACCTGGCAAAAAGGAACTCCGAGCAAGGCTCGGAGTTCCTTTTTCTCTTGCGATCTTTTGCTTTTATTGCTGGCGAAGAGGCGGCATGGGGATGGGAATATTGAACGTTGTTGCCGCGGTGCCCATGCCTAGTTCACACGTATTGGGTGGGATGGTGGCCGTATAGCTTCGACGTGCGGATGGATATTCCGCAGCCCAGAACATGAAACCAAGCATACCGGAGGTTGTCCCTGCCCCGTTGGGAGCAACCGTCTGAAGGTAGGGTGCATAACTCTTTTGTTCTGAAGAAGCAAAATTGTTGCAGTTTGCGATGTTACCTTTCAGATACAAAGCGCCAGTGAACTTTGCCGGGGCCAAAGGTGGGACAGGCGGCGAATACTGTGGCTTGCCATCAATATGCTCCTGCCAGTCTGTGGGCGTACTCGATGAGGTTCCACCGACCATGGCGTTGGCATAATCCAGAACGGGATCTGCCGTTGTCAGCCAAAACTGGGTGGCATGCCGATTGAGGGCGATCAACCATCGGTCGCCCGCGCCTACATCGATGGTCAGGCGGGCAGCGTGGTTGGTTCCTGTCGCGTCATATGGCAGTTGAGAGCGATAGGCATCAATGAAAGCCTGGACTCCGGGGATGTTTGGACTGCTGCTGTTCTCGTAATCGATTTCGATGCCAACGCCCATCGCCGCGGCAATCGCTGCGGCATTGAGTCCCAGCTGTGTCGCATCCTGCGCAAGGGCTGCGTCCCAATCATCGGTATAGGTGATGCCTCCAATGGAGAGCATAACCCGGATCCCGCGGCTCTTGAAGTAATCCACGACTGCCTGATTCATTCCCACGGGGATCATATTGTTGAGTCCGGTGTCAGTTTGGTTGAGCATTTTTAGCGGGTTGACAAAGCTCAAGACGACGAGATTTACAGAGGGTTGACCGTTGCCTCGGTCGATCAGCCAGTGATTCGCCTGATCGAATTCCGTCATATTGCGCACGAGGCTCCAGTCGCAATAATGGTTGCCACAATGCCAGGCTCCATAAATCTGCATGGGTGTAGCAGGACCCGGCGGAGGGGTAGGCGTCGGTTTCCCGGCAGAGACCAGGTTGATGCCCCCAAACGCAAGAAGCAATGCAAGGAAACTTGTTAGGGTCACTCGAACAAACTGCTTGTACATTTCATCTCCTTTGCGTACAAATTAAATTGAACGAACGGGATAAGAAAGTAGGAAGTTCGTTTAAGGGTCAGAGGCCTCCTTTTTCAGGACACAGCTTTCTTCCAGCCAAATAGATTAAATTCTCCGCACAATCTCACTATTTCTGATTTACAACATGGATATATGGTAGCAAATTTCAGGGTGAAAGTCAACTTTCTATTGAGATCGATGAACTCAGAATCAAAAAGAACGCCGAGTGCTTCGCAAAGGCCCGGCGTTCTTTATCATCCAACAAACCAGACGCAGAATTATCATATCCTTGTAAACCGACTATATCTCCACTCCAACGCCTCCCTACAGGGATCGTGACTTTTCGTGCTCGGCAAAATCAGCCTAGACTTGCTGAAGGAACCCCTTCAACCCATGTTGCAAAACGGGGCCGTCTTCCTCTTCCAAAATACCCTCACGGACTTGGGATCACGCCGTCAGACTTCATGCCAAGTCCTCGCCAACCCCTTCGCTTAAAGTATTGTGCTTGACGTTTAGTGCGTCGCACTATATAATAACTTTGTGATCAAAACCTTTAAAGATGCTGAAACCGAGAAGATTTATCAACGCGAGCGTTCACGAAAACTTCCAGCTGATATTCAGCAGGTGGCTTTGCGGAAACTACGAATGCTGAACAACGCCATCAACCTCAATGACTTGCGAGTTCCTCCTGCAAATAGACTCGAGAAGTTGGGCCTTGATCGCGCAGGACAACACAGCATCCGAATTAATGACCAATGGAGAATCTGTTTCGAGTGGCGCAGCAGTGACGCGTTCAACGTTGAGATCACAGATTACCATTAGAAGGAGCAAGAATGACCGACAAGCTTTCCCCCATCCATCCCGGCGAAGTATTGCTGGAGGAATTCATCAAGCCGATGAACCTGAGCCAGAACCGCCTTGCCATTGACATCGGCGTGGACGCGCGCCGCATCAACGAGATCGTGCTCGGCAAGCGCAGTGTCACTGCTGACAGCGCATTACGCCTTTCGCGTTTCTTTGGCAATTCCCCTCAATTCTGGCTGGGACTGCAAACCCAGTACGATCTTGATATTGCCGAAGACCGTCTCGGCAAACGGCTGGACCGTGAAGTGCGTCCGCTGGCAATGGCTGGATAATACAATGATAAATCTCCGAAGTTTTGAAACTTCGGAGATTTATTTTTACGCATCATCATTCCCGCCTGACGATACCCTAACGGGTACAGGTAAACCGTCGGGCTACGCCTACAACATCGGCTGAAGCCGATCAGTCCGCTTGAGCGGACTTTGTATGAGTAGCGTGGGGCTTTAGTCCCATGCTCGCCCATTTGGATTGAACATTACAAAACAAAACTCCAAGCTGCTTCGCAAAAGCGTCTCAGAGTTTTTCATTGTTCCCCATCCAGCCCTTATCCTTCCATAATTGCCTTACTCACACTGACTGTGTTCTTTGTTAACTTTGCATTGTAAAGAGCCTCATCAGCGTTCTTGAGAATTTGATCGATCTGATCAGGTTGCTTTGCACAAACAACCCCAATACTGACGGTGATGCCAAAAGATGCGGCCCCATGACTGTATTCTGAATTGGCAATCTCGGATCGCACCCTCTCTGCAACTAAGCCAGCATCGCAGGGGCCTGGCAGGATGATAAGAAATTCCTCGCCGCCCCAGCGACCCACCCAATCATGTTTACGGAGGATGGATTGGAATATGCCGGCGGCTTTGACCAGAACATAATCACCCACTGCATGACCCCAGCGGTCATTCACCTGCTTGAAATTATCGATATCGATCAATAATACAGAAAATTCGCTCTGGTTCCTCTGGGCCCGGGAAAGCTCCTTCTCGAGGAAAACCTGGGTCGCGCGTCGATTTGGGATGCGGGTCAGAACATCGATAGTGGCGACTTCCATCAGGTCGTTCCGCAGGCGCTGGCTCACCATCAGGATGAACCCCATCGACCAAAAGAAGCTGAGTGCGAACGAAAGCAGATAGGTGGCGGATTGAGCGGGCGTAAGGCTGGATGCATCCTGCGGGGGATTTAGGATGATGATGATCGTTCTGATGATCAGAAATATTCCATAGACTAGAAAAAAGACCAGCATCAAGTTCGCGCTGAAGCGCAGGGAGGTCTTTTGTGTTCTCAAGAGTTGAATAATAAGAATCATGACTATTGCGATAGCTCCCAGCGAAATAGTGATCACCCGCTTTCCGATATCGTCAACCCAGTAGGTAAAGTACAACAGGAAAGACAGGACCATCGCAATGACCCCAATGACAAACGCCCTGCTATAACCGAATCCCGTGAATTGACTGAGAGCGATATAAAAAAGACCGGTTCCCGTCAGGACCAGGGTATTTGACAGGATGATGGTCAGGAAATCAGGCAGCCGGTCTGCAAACAGGCGCAGCATTAATCCAACTGCCACACACAGGTTTGCCAACAACGCCGCGCCAACCCCTCGGTATTGTTTTAGCTCCCTGATCAGGAATGCCTGGGCCCCAATCGCAATTGCCTGGGCAAAAAAAGCCATGGCGACGAAGAGAGCAAAGATCCGCACATCAAACTGGAGAAGGATCTGTATCCGAAACCTTTCTTTGTCCTTAAATCATATCGTATCCATAGATACAGGTATAGGGGTGAAATCCCCTTGATGATGTGATGATGGCATTTGTATACCTACACCCTTTCAAGATGCTACAAAATTTTATAACTCGATAACTCTTTGATAAGATTACGACGCGTATCAAAATCACATATTAGGTGAGGCACAAGACGAACAACACAGCCACGATAAAAGATGGACAGGCTCCAGCTCGGCGCATTGGTGCATTGATGGCGATCCTGGTTACCTGCATTGGATGTGCCTGCCTGGGTGGGATTTGGTATCTCTTTGCCAGAGAGGGACTGGACAGTCTGGTCAGGAGTGTTTCTTTGGCAACCAATGGGACCACCACCACGGGGACAGTTTCCAGCGTGGAGAAATTCACCAGCGGCGGGG
>JAXIPJ010000085.1:0-2776 GCA_045402985.1 Anaerolineales bacterium | reverse complement strand
CGCGTATCCGCCTTGCGTGAACGCGACGGAAAAATTTCAAAGCTGTCCAAGTTGCGGCAATCATGGGGACGACCGCACCAAACGGCTCCTACCTATTCGGAGGATACCATGTCTACACCAGCACCAATTTCCACCAGCGCGGCTGCAACGCGCAAAAAAGTAACCACACTTACCTATCGCCAGAAGAAGGAACGTGGCGAGATCATCACCATGCTCACCGCCTACGATTATCCAACAGCGATGGCCATGGACAAGGCTGGAGTCGATTCCATCCTGGTCGGCGATTCGCTGGGGATGGTCGTGCTAGGATACGAGAACACGCTTCAAGTCACGATGGAGGAGATGCTCCATCACAGCCGCGCGGTGGCGCGTGGAGCCAAGACCGCTCTCCTGATCGGCGATATGCCTTTTATGTCGTACCAGGTCTCAGTAGAGGAAGCCACGCGTAATGCTGGCCGCTTCCTGCAACAGGGCGGCATGGACGCGGTCAAACTCGAAGGCGGACGCGAACGCGCGGATACCATTCGCTCGATCACCAGCGCGGGGATTCCCGTCATGGGGCATCTCGGCCTCACACCGCAATCTGTCAATCAGCTTGGCGGATTTCGCGCGCAAGGCAAAACCGCCATCACCGCCAAACGACTCGTGGAAGATGCGCTTCTTCTCGAAGCTGCGGGCTGTTTCAGCATTGTGCTTGAATCTGTCCCCGCGCGTCTTGGGGAATTGATCTCAAAGAAAATATCCATACCCACGATCGGCATTGGCGCGGGCGCGGGCTGTGATGGTCAGGTACTTGTCACACATGACCTGCTTGGTTTGTTCGACCGCTTCACGCCCAAGTTCGTCAAGAAATATGCAGACTTCCATAACGAGATGCAGAAGGCTTTCGCGGATTACATCGAAGACGTGGAGTCCAAACGCTTTCCCGCGCAGGAGCATACGGTTGAAATGGATGATAAAGAGTGGGATGTGTTGTTGAAAGAGATTGGATAGTAAAATGGATGACAGCTGCACTGAAGTGGCTGTCATCTTTATTCATGGACCTACGATGCAGGATGAGGGAATGAATGCACAATAAGATTAATAAACAATTCCTGATCTGGGCAGGTGTTCTTTTCACAGTCCTTTTGCTTGTTGACCGATATTATTGGGCGCAAATTTCCCAATGGCGTGAAGATCAAGCTACAAACATCTGGCTTGGATACACCGCGGGAATCGGCAAGATGCCTGTTGGATTGATTAGTTCCGCTAATATACCCAACCCGAATGGCATGGGGCTTTTGGGTTTTTTCTTGAGCATTCTCCCCAATCTTCTCTCTGTTAGTTTTTTTCTGGGAGCCGTTCAAATAATTCTGCTTGTTCTCGTTGGCTGGAAATCATTTGACAGAGATTGGCAATATTTCTTATTGGCTACAATCCCCCCTCTCTCCTCCGTTATTTTACGCTCGACTTCTGTTGAGTTTTGGAATCAATACACCATCACTTTGATTAATGTTTTTTTTCTTTTTTGGGCGCTCAGATTTCTGAAGAATGGATCCCTTTGGAATATCCCGCCCATTACAGTTCTGATCTTGTTGGCACCATCCCTGTATCTGGCAGGGATTGTAAACGCCATCGTAATAACACTCCTGACTCTGGGGATCATTGTTTACAAGCACCCAGCAATGAATAATATTGGCGCGGTCTTAGTAGTCACTGCGATGCTGGTGTTACTTTCTGTATTCCTTACCTGGCTGCCCTATTTTCAGAATATAAACTTGATCCAAATTAGCAGCTACAACAAAGCCAGACTAGGACCGGTCATTATGTTCCAGGCAGTTTGGGAATCTTTTTTTGGACTGCCAATCTATGGAACGATGCAATGGGCGGACAAAACGACATTCGCATCTGCCTTCAAACACTCCGATCCAAGAATTTTGTCGTATTCAACCGAAATCCTGCTGAGGATGGCAGGAAGAGCATACCTTTTACAAGCTGTGTTTGCATTTACAACATTCATTTATACGATTCTTGCTTCCATATCGAAGGGGATATCAACAGGGAGTTTTGATGCAAAGATTAATTTTTCAATTGCAAGAATGGTAACCTTATGCAGTCTATTCATCTGCCTTTCCTACGCGTTCTCAGCCTGGCTGGGCGGACCTGCATGGATTAAAGGTGAGCGACTGGACCAAGCCGTTCAATATCTTCCGATGTTTTTATATCTTATCTTCCTCCTGCCATTAATGGCTATCAGAGGGGCAAACGCAGAGAAAACAATCACAAGAATATCTTATGGTTCATTGATTATTTTCTGCGCGCTCAACCTGATATGTGGGTTCATGATTATTCGGGATCATCTTCAATACCGCGGCGATGTCCTGACAGAGGCTGATGTACCCCTGACTGATAAAATGCAGGCGATCGATTTCATTGCAGACGACTGGAGTAAATATTCCGAATCCAATGTCATTCCAGTTGATTATGATCTGGGAGGTGGGATATGGGGTTGGGTATCTGATTTTGGAAGCAGATTTTCCCGATGGTATCCTGCGCCTATGACTGAGGGGCGAGGATTTGATTACGAATTCCTTCGCAGGTACGGTTTAAAAAATCAGCAAGAGGGCATACAACTCAGGACTTTTGGTAATGGAAGGTATCTGGTCACGTATGCGTTTGAAGAACCTCCGCAAATTGAAACAGGCCGGGTCAGTCATTTTATTTTTGGTCGTTTAAGAGTAAGCATTGTAGATAAGTAGAAGAGAAATATGAAAGAAAATATTCTCATCGTCGGCAC
>JAXIPJ010000001.1:0-9318 GCA_045402985.1 Anaerolineales bacterium | reverse complement strand
CGTTTTCGGTCGTGTGGGTTTGGTGACGGGCACGGCTTGTTCTTTTATCTCAAGCAATTCATCATATCGCATTGCTAGTTGATCTTCAGTTGTAATAGTGTTGATTTGGATGTCCGTGTAAACTTTATCAATGATCCACTTGTATAGCCAGCCACACAGGAACCCAAGAACGAATATTTTGATTGCTTTCATTCCAAGTCCTTTCTCTCAATATCATAAATTTGTATCAAGAAATATGCTTTACTCGATCTTAATGCAGATAGTATCACAATGCAATTCAGGAATTGCCTAAAAATTTTAAGGTTTATCCCCCGCGTGTCCTCTTGAATTGGTAATGCGTCTATGCTAGAATGATGTTCACAATAGCCAAATGTACGGGGATGCAGCGCACCTACGCCCACAGATGGCGGCAACAGATGTTCTAAAATTGGAGTAACCTAACTATGCGGTGTCCATACTGCCAGCATCACGACTCTAAAGTACTCGATACTTCTCATGACAGCCATGGTGGAATCCGCCGGCGCCGCGAATGTTTCAAATGCGGGCAGCGTTTCAGCACTTATGAACGACCTATTCTGGCAACACCGCTCATTTTCAAGCAGGATGGAACCCGGGAAGAATTTGACCGGGAGAAGCTGGCGCGGGGCATCCGCATTTCCTGTGCCAAGCGGCCCGTTTCCGCTGCGGATATCGAGCGTTTGATCGGGCACGTGGAATCTCAACTGCAAAAGCTTGGCAAATCAGAAGTCTCTTCGAGAGTCGTTGGTGATCTAGTGATGAATGGTTTGAAGGAAATGGATCAGATCGCATACATCCGCTATGGGATCGTTTATTTAGGCCTGGACGATCTTCATTCGTTACGAAACGAAATTGACCGCCTGCTCGAAAGCTAATTAAATGACAGTGACCTTTCCGTAGAGGGCGGATTGTAGTCTCTGTCTTTTTTTGTTTGCAAAATTATCGCGCTGACTATAGTCCCCATCAGGGGAGCGGAACGAGCCGACAGGTGAGTGAAGACGAAGCGCATGTTATTTGAAAACCTGTCCTTCGTCTGCGGGTCCCGGCTTCGCTCGACCCTCCGCTCACACCGTCCCGACGATTTTCGGGAGGACGAAACATATCTTATAGAGGAGAGCATATTATGGCAACCAAAGCAGTACCCCAAACTACAAAAGTAAACAACGGATTACTTCCAACGCCTCCCATGCCAGATGGACTGCCAAACGCGAATCTGACGGATAACGCGCGCCAGGTGTTGATGAAGCGCTACGTCCGCCGCGGGGACGATGGCAAGCCCGCCGAATCGGTGGAGGAGATGTTTTGGCGCGTGTCGTATCACGTGGCAAAGGTCGAAGAGCAATGGGATGCTGATATTCAGAAGCGCACGATCGAGTACTATCATTTATTATCCAGCAAGAAATTTTTTCCGAACTCTCCAACGTTTACAGGCGCGGGCACTCCGCTTGGGCAGCTTGCCGCGTGTTTTGTTTTACCAATCACTGACGATATGGGACGCGACTCTGCGGGCATCTTCCAGACCTTGCGCGACGCGGCCTTGATCCAACAGACAGGCGGTGGGAACGGATTCTCGTTCTCGCGCTTGCGTCCACATGGCGCGCTTGTGCACACTTCGGCTGGTCAGGCAACGGGACCTGTCGGATTCCTGCGCGTGTATGATCATGCCTTTGGTGAGATCGCGCAAGGCGGATGTTTATTGCCTGAGACTCTTGTTTTTACCAATAAAGGTTTACTGCGCCTGGATGAAATTGTGGATCCTGAGATCTCCGGCTGGCAAGAGCATAATCTATTCGTCCCAACAGATGAAGGTGTGAAAGGATCGCCGCGTGGATATAACAATGGTGTTGCCGATGTTTTGCGCGTCCATACCCGTCAGGGATTGAGTATTACAGGAACACCGAACCATAAAGTAAAAGTGATGACCGATACCGGTCCTCAATGGAAGGAAATTCAGGATTTGGTGCAGGGAGATTGGATACTGGTTCGTTTGGGCGAACACGCCGGTAAATTGCAAATATTGAAGAAGCCGACACAAACACATGGAAATCAGATCATCACCGACCTTCCATCTGTTTTGGATGAAGAATTTGCCTTCTTCCTCGGTTTACTGGCAGGTGATGGATTTGTGGCCCAGGGCGGCGGGGACCATCGCGTGGGCGTAAGTGTTGCACATTCCTCCTATCTCATGGAAGAAATGCCTGCAATGCTAAAACGGCTCTTTAATGTGAATGTTCATCGCATGCAGAAGCCAAATGATAAGTCTGTCACATTTGTGATGGACAACCGCGCCATAAAAGAATTTCTGCTAATGAATGGTTTGGGTAAATCGACCAGCCGCGATGTCTCTGTGCCGCGCTTGATCCGTCAGTCAGGTGCTAATATTGTCGGCGCGTATTTACGAGGCTTGTTCGAAGCAGATGGAACATTGACTCATGACTATCCCACATTAATGACCACCTCCGTCCGCCTGGCACGAGAAGTTTCCACTTTACTAATTGGCCTGGGCTGCCCGGTTAGCATTCGGACTACTTCAGCAGGCTTGGATCGCTGGGGTGATTCTGATACTTATCAAGTGAAAATCAGCTCTACTGTGGGCTTACAGGCATGGCGTGAGAAGATCGGCTGCGATCAGCGTTCACGTTTTGTGTCGGCTTACGCGTGGGAAAGTGATTTGCGACGGGAGACTTCCTATGTGTTGCCAAATGCGAAATACTGGCTGCAACCCGTTTTGGATACGATCACATTGGAGCAAATTGATCGGAAAGGCCGCGGCAGAAATATCAACTTCCGCGCGACAGAACCGCGTTTGCGCCGTCAGGTTTTGAGATATTACCGGGATGAGCGAAACTTAACTCGTTCAGGCTACGATTTATTGAGAGCAGAACATCCTGATGCGTTTGAAAATGCACCTTCCATGGATGGCTTCTGGTTTGTGGAAGTTGGTGGCGTTGAGGCTGCTGGTCAATCCCTCACACTCGACCTTGAAGTCGCGGACAACCATACTTACCTTGCTTATGGTATGGTCACGCATAACACGCGTCGCGGAGCGAATATGGCGGTGCTGCGCGTGGATCATCCCGATGTGGAGGATTTTATTGTTTGCAAGATCAATGAAAACCAGATCACGAATTTCAACATCTCTGTGGGCATTACCGACGCGTTCATGCGGGCGGTGAAGAACGATGAAGAATGGGAGTTGCGATTCCCTGATCTGAAAGAGATGAAGAACAAAGGTTTCAGTGGAACCTTAGAGCAAGCCGAAACCGCCGGCATTACCATCCACACGTATAAAAAGGTAAAAGCGCGCGAATTATTTAATAAGATCGTCAGGCAGGCACATCATAACGGTGAGCCTGGCGTGTTGTTCTTGGATGCAGCGAATCGCTCGAACCCTGTCCCACATTTGTATCCACTTGAGGCAACGAACCCGTGTGTTACTGGAGAGACTTTAGTCGCTACGCCAACCGGATGGAGACGCGCAGATAGTATTCAAGAAGGCGATGAAATTTGTACCGTTCTTGGAGTAGGTCGAGTTGCAACCATTGAAGTAAATGAGAATATGCCAGTGTATGATTTGCATCTTTCAGATGGTGCAGTGGTACGCGTCACTGCTTCTCATCAGTTCCATGCTCGAGACTCTCGCACAAAATTCTTTGAACCGCGCCGATTAGATCAGCTCAATGAAGGTGATTGGGTAAGGGCTTATCGCTCTACTGTCCCTAATAACGAAGTTCCAAGTAAGCCAGAAAACATGACTTATCGTGAATACGGTTTTTTGGTTGGCGTGCTGGTAGGCGACGGTTGCTATACACCCCATGCATTGTCTAAAAATGTTGTTCGAATTAGCAGTCATGCAGATGAACACGAGTGGAACGAAACCTTGACAAATGCATTCGCCAAAGTCGGTGCTGAAAAAATGTACACCTATATAAATGAAGGTAGCCGCTCCATGATGATGGATCCGAAGCCTGGACGTATTGTGGCAAATTGGGTTAGGTCATTACCGCTTCAACCTGCCCGTGGTCCTGAAAAAGAATTGCCTGATGTTTATATCAACAGTAATCGAGAATTCCTTGAAGGGTTAGTGGATGGCTTATTCTCCACAGATGGTAGCGTTGATTTACAAAGTAACCATCCTTTAGTCCGTTTCCACACATCAAGTCTTGAATTGGCCCGCCAGGTGCGTCGGATTCTGCTTATGTTTGGTATCTATGCTCGAATCAATACAAGTCAACGTGCACGGCATGATATTGGCGGGCGTGTGATTCGTCATGACCGCCCAAAACATGATGTCACAATTTCTGGTGAAAGCTTTGGGCGGTTCTTTGAACAAATACGCCTTAGCCATCCAGCTAAGCAAATGCGAATGGAAGAAGCCGCGCTTAACACTAATTTCACTGGTGGGAATTGGGCAGCGAAAGTTGTAAAAATTGAACCTGCGGGCGTTTCTACTGTTTATGACCTTTATGAACCGAAGAGTGACACATGGATTACCGAAGGGTTTGTATCCAGGGGATGCGGTGAGCAATGGCTTGGACCATACGAGAATTGCTGTTTGGGTTCTGTGAATCTCAATGAGCATTGCGGACCGGATGGCACAGTGGATTGGGAATTGCTGCGTCAAAGTGTTGTATTATCGACGCACTTTTTGGATGATGTTGTGGAAGCAAATGCATATGTGCCCGCGGTGCCACAACTCACCGAAGCCGCGCACAAAGCGCGGCGCATCGGGCTTGGAATTATGGGGCTCGCGGACCTGATGTATCACGTGGGTGTGCGCTATGGTTCGAAGGAGGGGCAGGAGTTCGGCGCGCAGGTGATGGAGTTCGTCCGCTATCACGCGCTGAAGACCAGCATCGAACTTGCCGAAGAGCGCGGGGCTTTCCCTGCCATCAAAGGCTCCATCTACGACAAGGAGGACATGACATGGACTCCGCCGCAGATGCTGATTCAGTTTGAGAATAACTGGAGCCGGCCTGAGGTCCAGTGGGAGGCGGTGGTGGAAGGCATCCACACACACGGGATCCGGAACGCGGCGCAGACCACGGTTGCCCCTACCGGTACGATCGCCACCGTCGCAGGTTGTGAAGGTTATGGCTGTGAACCCGTCTTCGCGCTGGCGTATATCCGGCATGTCAACGATAACGGCAAGGACCTCAAGCTCACGTATGCCAGCCCGCGCTTTGATGAGGCGTTGAAGCAACTTGGACTCGGCGAAGAGAAGCGGCAGGAGATCGTGGAGCAGGTGATGCGCGAAGGCACGTGCCAGCATATCAAGGAGATCCCGCAAAATGTGCGCGATACGTTCGTCGTCTCGGGGGATATCACTGCTGAGGAACATGTGCGCATGCAAGCCGCGCTGCAAGCCTTCGTTGATAACTCGCTTTCGAAGACTGTGAATTTTTCTGAGAATGCCACTGAGGAGGACGTTGCCAAAGCGTATATGCTGGCGTGGGAACTTGGCTGCAAAGGCATCACTGTCTACGTGACCGGTTCGCGCGACAAAGTTGTGCTGGAGACAAAGGCGACGGTGGAGAAGAAGGACGCTTCGACTGCGGCTACGCCTCCGCTCAGCGCGAGTGCACCACAGGCAAAGCCCGAGCTGGCTCCCAGTTTTGCAGCGGACCCGAAGAAGCCGCGCCCGCGCGCGTTGACCGGGAAAACATACAATGTTGAGACTCCGGCTGGCAAGGCGTTCATCACTATTAATGAGAACGGCGGTTCGCAACCGTTCGAAGCGTTCATCAACACTGCCAAGGCGGGATCAGAAACTGCCGCGGTCTCCGAAGCCATTGGCAGGCTCATCTCATATATTTTGCGGATGGCGTCGCCCATCAAAGCGACAGACCGTATGCACGAGATCGTCCGTCAATTGATGGGAATCGGCGGCGGACGTTCGCTTGGTTTCGGCCCGAACCGTGTGAGGTCATTGCCGGATGGCATCGGGCAGGTATTGGATATGTATTTGCGTGAGAAGGCAGGCGCACCATCTGTAATGGAAGAAAAGACAAATGGAAACGGCAATGGCGGTCACACGATCGAGGAAGAAGTCGCCATGCAAAAAATGAAGATTGGTGATCTGTGTCCCGAGTGCGGCGAAGCCGCCGTGGTGAATGAAGAGGGTTGCCGCAAGTGCTATGCATGTGGGTTTAGTGAATGTTGAATTGAATAATTGATGTCATTGCGAGGAGCCGCTGGTCGAGTAGCCCTGCCTGCACCCCGTTCGGGCCGTGAGCCCTACGGGGCGGAACGGCCTTGCCGCAGGCACAGGTGAGTGTTCGTCGAAGGGTGTATCGAGACCAAGGTGACGAAGCCGCGAAGCATCCTCATCGAGTTAGGGATTGCTTCGTCGGGCTAAAGCCCTCCTCGCAATGACATAATAATAACCATGCAATCCTCCGCTAAAGATGTAACTACTTATATACAAGAAGCACCCGCTGAACGGCAGGAAGCGCTGACGCTCCTGCGTGACCTTTGCCGCGCTACCTTGACAGGCTTCGAAGAATCGATGACTTATGGAGGGCCATACTATTCACGTAACGGCGAAGTGGAAGTAGGCTTTGCCAGCCAGAAGAACTTTATTGGCCTATATATCCTGCGCACAGACGTGATGAAGACTCACAAAGACCTGCTCAAAGTCAAAGGCGTGAGCTTCGGCAAGGGCGCTATCCGTTATTCGAAACCCGAGCGGATCGATTTCAACGTGGTGGAGAGCATGCTGCGCGCGACAGTGGGGTCTACAGGAGTGGTGTGTTAGTTGAGTATGTCATTGCGAGGAGGGTGCTCTTCCCGACGAAGCAATCTCGTGTAATGAGCATAATAGAGGTTAGATAAGATTGCCGCGTCGCCGCGAAGCGGCTCCTCGCAATGACATAATAAAACCTATGCAAAGCAACGCTAAAGATGTGACCACTTACATACAGGAAGCTCCTGCTGAACGGCAGGAAACTCTGGCGCGCTTGCGTGAGATGTGCCGCGAACATTTGCCCAGTCTCGAAGAGACCATGGACTACATGGTACCCTCCTACAAACGCAATGGCGAAGTGGAGGTGGCTTTTGCCAGCCAGAAATATTTCATTGCCCTCTACATCCTGCGCAAGCCCGTGATGGATGCCTATCGAGACCAGCTCAAAGGCCAAAGCATTGGCAAGGGCTGCATCCGTTACACCAAGCCCGAAAAGGTGGATTTCACTCTGGTGGAAAAGTTATTACGCGATACTGAAAAAGCGGAAGGACCGATCTGTTGAGCCGCTCAAAGCGCGCCAGGGTCAGGGATGAGCGAGGGCAGGAGCCAAAGTTGATCCTGAAAAAGGTATCACTTTATTGGGTCTTGCTGGTGGGCCTGCTCTCTGTTGCCGCGCAGGGGTTCACGTATTACTTACGTTTTGGCCATTGGAACACAGATGCTACCAGCACGGAATACCTCTTGTTCTTCCTGGCGGGTGCACTCGGCGGTGTGATCCTGATCTACTTCCTGAACAGCCAGGCTTCCCTGGCCCGGCGCTGGGTTGTGCTGATCGCTTTCGTGCTGGCTTCTCCGATTGCGCTACAGGCGATGATCGCCGGCGGGCTGCTCGGTCCGCCTGGCGTGTTGCTCTTTCCCCAGATCCCCTGGGCGCTTTTCACATGGATCGGGTCGCTAGTGGCGAAGTTCTTTTCGCGAGCTTGAACTCTTATGAAAAAACACTATCCCTGGTTGTGGTTCGATGCGGATAGCACGCTGTTCGACTACGAGCGCGCTGAGGGCTCCGCGCTCAAGGATACTTTTGGATCGCTTGACCTGCGCTTCGAAGATGACTATCTGGATATTTACCAGCGCATCAACGAGGGACTTTGGCGGGCTCTGGAAAAACAGGAGATTACATCTGCCGTTCTGCGCGTCCGTCGCTTTGAGTTGCTGCTGGAAGCCGTGCAGTTGACTGGTTCTGCAGACCAGATGAGTACGTCTTACATCGAGCAATTGGGGCTGCGCGCCGAATTGATGGACGGAGCCTATGAGGTGCTGGATGCTCTACACAGCAAATGCAAATTTGCCATCGTCACCAACGGATTGCAAGCCGTCCAGCGCAGTCGCTTGGCTCATTCCACGATAAAGGATTTCATCAGTGAGTTGATCATTTCTGAAGAGGTGGGCGCGGCCAAGCCTCAAGCTGCCTTCTTCGACGAGGCCTTTGCACGCACAGGCCACCCGGTCAAAAGTGACGTCCTGATCATCGGAGACAGCCTCACATCCGATATTCGAGGCGGCGTAGACTATGGCATCGACACTTGTTGGTACAATCCCAAAGCCGAAACGTGTCCCGCAGATCTGCCCATTACCTATGAGATTCGGCACCTACGGGAATTGTTGGAACTGCTCGATTAATGCTTCTGCTCAAGCCGCCGTCCTCGGCGGCGACTCCATCGGGGATGCTTCGCTAGGGACGCGGAGAGCGTAATTTCATAGAATCATTTTCGACTCACTACTTAAAAAGTTGTACAATTAAGACTGAAATCTACCTTTATTCCCCAATATCCTGCAAATTGCAGGAAGGAGATATTGATCATGGCGAACGAAGAACGACGTAAAGTATTGGAAGAATTTCGAAACGAGGTTGCACAGACCGAAAACCTCGATGAAGAGGGACGTATACTCCTGAGCAGCCTCGATAAGGAAATTCACGATCTGCTGGAAAGCCCTGAGGATGTTGACACTCCAGATACAGTGCTCGAGCAATTGCAGGAAAGTATTGAGCATTTTGAGGATACCCATCCCGCGCTCACAATGACCCTCTCGCAAATGCTCACCGTGCTGAGCAACGCGGGGATTTGATCTAGCGAAGGGGGTGGTTTATATCCCGTTAGTGGTTCCTTTGGTCAGTAAGTTTTCGGAAAGAAGAGATTGGGGTTATCTGTGACTCTTTTTTCCCATATCACCGTTTTAATTAGTAGAGATGGAAAGCTTAGCCCTGGTTCGCGAGACCGCATTTATGCCCGACCTCTCCAGCCCTGAACTCATAGCATTAGCACAACGAGGCAATGAAGAGGCCATTGGAGCGCTGTATGACGCCCACTGCCAGGCAGTCTTTCGATATTTCAAAGCCAGGTCTGGTGATCAGCAGACCGCCGAAGACCTGACCGGCGAAGTATTCCGGCGAATGTTAACCGGTCTGCCCCAGTACCGAGGCGTTGACCTGCCCTTTCGGGCGTGGCTGTTTCGCATCGCACACAATCTTTTGGTCGATCATTACCGGCGGGAGAGTGGTCATTTGCTGGTCCCTCTCCAGGAAGCGGAAAATGTCAGTGCAGATGAAATTAACC
>JAXIPJ010000088.1:0-7942 GCA_045402985.1 Anaerolineales bacterium | reverse complement strand
TATTCAATAATTTTAGTAACGACGCCCGCGCCGACGGTGAGACCACCTTCGCGGATGGCGAACTTGGAACCCTGCTCAAGCGCCACCGGCACGATCAACTCCACCGTCAGGTTCACATTGTCTCCCGGCATCACCATCTCGACACCTTCCGGCAGGGTGATGTTGCCGGTCACATCCATCGTGCGGATGTAGAACTGCGGTCGATAGCCACTGAAGAATGCTTTGTGCCGCCCACCCTCTTCCTTCTTCAACACATACACCTCCGCCAGAAACTTCTTGTGCGGTGTCACACTCCCAGGCTTGGCTAACACCTGTCCACGCTCCACATCTTCGCGTTCGATGCCGCGTAACAGGATGCCTGCATTGTCTCCAGCCGTCACTTCGTCCAATTCCTTGTGGAACATTTCCGTGCCCGTGATGACCGAATCCTTCGTCTCGCGCAATCCAATAATGGAGATCGGGTCGCCTTTCTTGGCTTTCCCACGATCCACTCGTCCTGTCACCACCGTCCCGCGTCCCTTGATCGAGAACACATCTTCCACCGCCATCATGAACGGTTTGTCCGTCTCGCGCTTCGGTTCCGGAATGTACTCATCCACCACCCGCAGCAGTTCCTTGATGCTCTCATACTCAGGGGCATTCGGATCCGTGCTGGTGCTGTCCAGTGCTGCCTTCGCACTGCCGCGCACGATCGGGGTCGTATCTCCGGGGAAACCATAGCTGTTCAACAACTCCCGCAGTTCCAACTCCACCAATTCCAGCAGTTCCGGATCGTTCATCTGATCCACTTTGTTCAGGTACACCACGATGCTCGGCACTTCCACCTGTCGCGCCAGCAGCACATGCTCTCTCGTCTGTGGCATCGGTCCATCTGGTGCCGCCACCACCAGGATCGCTCCATCCACCTGGGCAGCTCCCGTGATCATGTTCTTGATGTAGTCGCGGTGTCCCGGCATGTCCACGTGGGCGTAGTGACGTTTGTCCGTCTGATATTCCACATGCGCGATGTTGATCGTGATGCCGCGCGCTTTTTCTTCCGGCGCATTATCGATGCTGTCATATGCGCGGAAATCCGCGTTCCCCAACAACCCCGCCACTTTCGTGATCGCGGCTGTCAGCGTCGTCTTCCCATGATCGATGTGTCCCATCGTCCCCACATTCAAGTGCGGCTTGCTCCTGTCATATTTCTGCTTCGCCATGGATACTTCTCCTTATTCAGACACAAAACTTTTTCAGCAACTGAGCCCACAACGGGATTCGAACCCGTGACCTCACCCTTACCAAGGGTGTGCTCTACCGACTGAGCTATGTGGGCAAAACGTGCTGCCGAGAAGGTCTCGGTAGTACCGAAAATTCTCCGGCACAAGTGGGCGGTGAAGGATTCGAACCTCCGAAGTCATCTGACAACTGATTTACAGTCAGTCCCCTTTGGCCACTTGGGTAACCGCCCGCATATGAGGTTTTTACAAGTTGATCGAAAATTCCATAAGATCAACCATCAATACTTGTGGAGCCGACGACGAGAATCGAACTCGTAACCGCCCGCTTACAAGGCGGGTGCTCTGCCGATTGAGCTACGTCGGCACACCCAATTAAGCAGAGCGATTATACCAAAGCCACACCTAATGGGGAAGTGAATACAGGCAATTAAATTGCTCCCGCGCAAGGGAGCACGAGCGGTAGTTTAGCAGGATTTAGTATGATAGTCAAGCATAACGGGCAAATTGCACAAAAAAAAACTCCCTCTTGACATCACAATCAATAAGTTGTATATTTAGAACGGATGTTCTATCCACCATAGGTGACACATGACTGAATTCAATCGCTATGCTCTGATGATGGAAGCACTCACTGAACTCAAACCTGAGATCGAGGCAACGCGTCAGCTAAAGCGGGCGGCTGCGATGCCACCTTTGGACGAGGTCCTGGCCGAGTTCGGACCCATGCCTCCCGAGGCTTTATTCCTTGGCGTAGCATCGGATGGACTTCCGCTATTACTTGATCTACATGACCCCATACCAGGTCCTATTCTGATCGCTGGAGATTCAGACACAGGCAAGACGGCTCTCCTTCGGACTATTGCAGCCGCGGCCGGAAAAACACATCAGCCTGAAGAACTTCAATTCGGCGCGTTGACTAGCCATCCCGACGAATGGAGCGGATTGGAAAACATTCCCAATAATGTAGGAATATTCCCTCTCCATAATCGGTCATCCGAAGATTTCATTCTCTCGCTTGCATCCTGGGCACATGGCAACAAAAGCAGTCAGCAATCTGTTTTGCTTTTGCTAGATGATCTGGAAGCCGCGTCCAATCTGGATTTTGATGCCCGGCAAAATCTGCGTTGGCTTTTGCTGCGTGGTCCCGCCCGGCGCGTCTGGCCGATCATCACAGTGAATACCAACCGAATGGAAAATATTCTGCCGTGGTTGGATGCATTCCACACGCGCGTCTTTGGCACTATTCAAGATTCTCAACATATTCAAAAATTAGCCGCAGAAAACGCGGAACTAACTTCTCTTAACACCGGATCGCAATTTGTATTGCGCGAAGGCGACCACTGGCTTCGCTTTTGGATACCAAGCATAGAATAGAAAAAGGAGACTGACATGCACACTGGAATGCTTTGGTTCGATAACTCTCAAACGGAACTGAACACCAAGATCCAAAAAGCTGTGGATTACTACCACAAAAAATATGGCCGCACACCCGACCTGTGCCTCGTGCACCCGAGTATGTTGAAAAATGAAACCTTCAAGGAAGATAAGATAACGGTCCGCCCTTATCGACCAGTTCTACCTGGTCATCTTTGGATAGGTGTTGAGGATCAGAATTAATTTCTGATCCTTTCTCCTCACTAGCCTCCCGTGGAACTGGCCCACGGGAGGGTTTTTTTAACCCATCGCAACCACGAAAGCCACTGAATGACTCTGGCTATGACTAATACTCACAGACCAGGTCTCCAAACCGAGCTCTTTTGCTTTTTGCCCGGCCGTTCCATGCAGCGTGAGCACCGGGGCGTTTTGCTCATCACCCAAAACCTCGATCTCCTGCCATGATACGTCCCCAATTCCACAACCCAGCGCTTTGGCGGCCGCCTCTTTTGCAGCAAACCGGCCCGCCAGTGATTCAGCGCGCTTGCCGCATTGCTCCAGTTCAGCAGGAGTGTAGATTCGCTCAAGATAATGTTTCCCATGGCGCGAAATTACTTCCTCAATGCGAGCGATCTCGATCAAATCAACACCAGTTGCAAGTTTCATATAGTTTTCCCCTCTCCCTTTGGGAGAGGGCAAGGAGAGGGCTACGGTCCCGCCACAGCCATCGCCAGCTTATCGGGATCAATAAATTTTCTGGCAGTGTTCAACACATCTTCACTGGTTGCTGCATCTACCAAATCTGCATAGCGACGGTAATAATCCAATCCCAAATTATGACGCTCGATGTTCAACAGCGCACTTGCCACCCCGCCATTCGATTCAAGTGAAAGCGGCAGGCGCCCGATAAAATTCGCTTTACTATCAGCCAGCTCATCAGTCGTCACACCCTCCTGCACAAAACGTTTCAACTCATCCACGATTAAGTCCGTCGCCTTTTTCACATTTTTCGGATTCACCCCCGCGCTCACTTCCCACGAACCTGGCCCAAGGCCTGCGCTCAAACTCGAATATGCATAGTATGCCAGCCCGGATTTTTCGCGCACCACATCACCGATGCGACCCATCATTCCAAACTGACCTAGAATATTATTCCCAAGCGTCGCAGACATAAACTCAGGATCGCGGCGTCGCGGCCCATTCGTACCAATCACCAGATCAGATTGGGATTTGCCCGCGATGCGATGAGTCTTGCTGACTGTCTTTTTCAGCAACTTGACCTCAGGAAGTTCATGCACCTCTTTCTGACCTTTTACCTGCCACCTGCCTAGCGCGCGTTTCACCTGTCTGACGGCCTCTTCCGCCTTCACCGCGCCGACGATCGCGATCACCATTCCGCGCGGGCCAAAATGGTCGCGATGGAACCGCACCAGGTCCTCGCGCTTTATCTTTTGTACTGTTTCAGGGTATCCGTCTTCCGGACGGCTATAGGGATGGCCCTTAAAAAGAATTTCATCAAACAACATGGACGCCATGTCAGAAGTATCCTGTACGCGGATCGCTAGACCCGTCAGCAATTGTGCGCGCAATTTCTCTACTTCGGCTTTCGGAAAGGCAGGCTGTGTCAAAGATTCAGAAAGAAGGGTTAGCAACAGTGGCAGATCTTCTGCAAGCGAACGGCCGTTGAATCCAGATTTATGCACACCCGAACTAAAACCCAACCCTGCCCCCACAGACTCGAGTTCATTATAGATCTTGTCGAAACTTCTTTTTTTGGTACCGCGCATTAATGCAGATGTGACAAAATCCGCCAGACCCAGCTTTTCATCAGGGTCAAATAACGCACCCGCTCCAAAGTATCCGCTGACCACAACCGATGGGCTGTTGAAGTTTGAGCGTGTGAGCACAGTAATCCCATTCGATAATACTTCGCGGTGAATATCTTCAGGTCCTGGCAGGGATCTTGAAATATCTTGTTTAAAGTTTGTCATCTTTGCCTGCCCTAATTCCCCAGCGGAATGTACGTGCCGACCACGCGGCGCTGAGGCACAAAATATTCATTTGCCACACGCTGGATATCTTTTACAGTAACCGCGGCAAGCTTATCGAGATAGGTTTGGAACCATTCATAATTCGCGAACATCTCGGCATAGCCCATCCAAAACCCCTGGTTGGTAATGTTCTCGCTTCCATAAGCGAACAGGGCACGCGCTTGCTTGATAGCACGCGTGATCTCCTCTTTCGAAACTTTCTCTGCCTTCACGCGCTGGATTTCCTTATCCAATGCAGCCAGAGCTTCTTCAGGTTTGCGTTTGGGGTGAACTGTCATCGAAATTGAGTAAAGGAACGGGTCAATGGTGGCTTGCGCGCCTCCGTGTGCACTGACTGCCAGCTCTTTATCCACCAGCGCACGATAGAGACGCGAAGTCTTGTTTGAGATGCCGCCGCTGAACATGTTGAGATTGCTGGGGCCTGCCAGTAAACTATCCAGCACGCTTAATGGGAAGAAATCAGGGTGAGAGGCGGATGGAAAACGGTAGCAGACCTGAACGTAGGAAGTGGCGCCGGGGCCCTCCACAGAAAGGCGCACCTCTCCTTTTTGCATCGGTTCTTCGCGCTCCAACCGCGCGGGCTCCATCCCGCTTGCGATTGGTTCAAATAATTCTTTAATGCGCGCCAACATTGTCTGTGTATCAAAATCTCCCGCCAAAGCCATAACAGCGTTGTTCGGAACATAGAACGCACGATAATGACTGTAAAGATCATCGCGCGTCATCGTGTGCAGGTCGGCCATATCCCCAATCACTTCGTGATGATACGGATGGATGCGAAACGCGGATTGTTGGATGGCCTCGCCCAAAAGAAACATTGGTTCGTTCTCGCTGCCCTCACGCTCAGAAATGATAACGGTGCGCTCAGACGCCACTTCTTTGCCATCAAACTGGCTGTTGACCATGCGATCAGACTCGAGCCGCAGTGCTATATCGATTTTATCGGCGGGCATGGTTTCAAAATACGCGGTCCAATCCATGTAAGTGAATGCATTCCAGGAGCCTCCTTCGCGTGAGATGGATTTATCAAGGATGTTGGCGGGGAATTGCGGCGTGCCTTTGAATTGCATGTGCTCCACCCAGTGCGAAATGCCTGTGCGGCCCTGCACTTCATCGCGCGAGCCGACACGATACCACAACCACGATGAAATGATCGGTGCGGTATGTATCTCTTTAAGGAAAACTTTCAGTCCGTTCGAGAGTGTAATTTGTGTAAGGGAATTTTTCATTCGGTGAAGAGACTCCGTTAAGGTTGTGTTACCTATGGTGAACAAACCTGTACATTATTCATGACCGCATTGGGTTGAACGAGACAAAACCAGGGTTTGACGACTTGCTGCAAACCAGTAAATGGCTCGTGCAGTTCGGTCTGATCCAGCGGAATATCCACAGGCACATCCAGGACCGCCAGGACTTTCTGGTCAACAGGGACAACCAGATTTTCAATGTTAATCGGCAAAACAGTATTTTGCGGTAGCACGATCGTGGCGCGCGCGTTGACGATATTCAAGCCTCCGGTTTGCACAGTGACCAGTGCGCCGTTGATCGTCACATCCTGGCTCAACATGACATTGGTGGGACCGCTGACATTTAGAGTGAATTGAACCGGGATTTCTTTCTCAACATGGATATTTGTGGTGATATTTGCTTGATCCATTTTGACGAAGTTGGTGTAGAGACCACCCAACAAACCAGAAATCTGGTCACCTGCGGTCAGTTGGATGGCGCCTAAAAGTTGAAGTGCGATCAATAATGCGATCAGCAAGACGATATTCACAGTAAAGGACATCACGCTGGCGATTGTCCAAAAAGCTGGTAGGAATTCATAACGCCGGCGTCTGGGTTCAGGCTCAGGCTCGGCGGCATATGAACTGGGAGCCACCGCCGGCTCTGGCTGCGGATGGGAGACAGCCACGCTGGGTGTATTCCTACGCGGTAAACGCGATTTAATGGAATCGTCTACCTCCCCGTTCAACAGTAGTTTTAATTTACTGGATTCACTTTGATTTGAAGCAGGTTGAGACATGGTACCTCCTCGATCAGATGGCTTCCGCTTGACTCATTGACTTCTGTAGTTCATTTGCTTATCAGGCAAAAGGCTTAATTATGATTTACCGCTTATCTCATTATTTGCTAAACTTTTTGGGGTAAATTGTAGGCTGAATATTTACTTCAAGGTAAGATAATGATGCGGCACTCTGTAATAATGGTACAGTATGCTGCAATCTTAGCATAGATATGGCATTTCGAGCGATGCTCTTTGGAGCTCCCTTGCCGCTTCATATCTATGATCCTGTTACAAAAATGTTGAGTAACCGTCTTGTACATGAATTTCATTTTAGCTATAATCTGCCCGCTATTATCTCATTCAGGGTAGAAAATTTCAGGAGGCCCCGTGATTGCTACGCATCAATATTTGGTTGCCGTGATCGGTGCTGGCCCCGCAGGATTATTCGGTGCGCGCGAACTTGCTAATTTGGGGGCGCGCGTTGTCCTGTTCAACCGTGATATCAAGCCGGGCGGTCTGGCAGAATATGGAATTTACCCCAACAAGTACACCATGAAGAGTGGCTTGCGCAAACAGTTCCGCCAGATCATGGATATTCCCAACCTTGATTATTATGGAAATGTGACCGTTGGCTCGCAAGGTGACCTTGCCCTTGATGACATCCGCGCGCTTGGCTTTCAGGCAATCCTCGTCACGGCTGGAGCACAGGGCACAAAATGGCTCGGCTTGCCCGGTGAAGATCTCGAAGGCGTCTACCATGCAAAAGATGTTGTTTATTTCTACAATGGTCTGCCTCCGTATAGCCAGAAACCATTCCGCTTTGGCGGGCGCTGTGCAGTGATCGGCGCGGGCAACGTGATGCTCGATATCACTCACTTCTTGAGCCGCGAAAAAAAAGTGGATGAAGTGATCGCGGTCGTAAGGCGCGGACCGCTTGAGGTCAAGTTTGATAAGAAGGAAATGGAATACGTGATCGATAACCTGGATCAGGCCGCGTTAGATGCGGAGATCCAGCGCGTTTCGCCGATCATGCAAGCGGTCGATCAGGACCCGATGACTGCGCGCGCTTCGATATTGGAAGCCCTCCCGAAAGCGTTGCCCAAAGTCTCGGACACGCGCTTTCGTTTCGAGTTCCTGGCTTCTCCCGTTCAAATGATCGGAGATGCAGAAGGCAGGCTGACACAGGTGGAGTTGGAGGATAATATCCTCGTGGCAAAGGATGGGGACACGAAAGCCAAAGGCACCGGGAAAAGGCGTCGGCTGGACGTTGAAACGGTCATCTTCGCCAT
>JAXIPJ010000224.1:0-34019 GCA_045402985.1 Anaerolineales bacterium | reverse complement strand
ATGCTAACTCCAGATAATGATCAAACCGAAATCATACAGCGGCACAGCGATTACACGCCGCCGCGCTCATTAAGTCACTGGTTCATTGGGCGGCCACTCTCCACTGCAGATTCAGAACACCAGACGATCGGCAAAGGCGTTGGTCTGGCTGTCTTTGCGTCAGATGCGCTTTCCTCCACTGCTTATGCCACCCAAGAAATCCTGGTCATTCTCGCCGCGGCGGGGGCAATGGCTTTTGGGTATGTCTTCCCAATTTCAATCGTCATTGTGGGGTTGCTGGCGATTGTTGTTATCTCATATGTACAGATCATCAACGCCTATCCAGACGGTGGTGGCGCATATATTGTGGCTTACGACAACCTGGGGAGATTTCCCGCCCTCGTCGCCGCGGCCGCCTTGCTGACCGATTACATCCTCACTGTATCGGTCTCAGTTTCTTCGGGGGTGGCTCAGATCGTATCTGCCTATCCACAATTATTTCAGTATCGGGTGCTTATCGCACTATTATGCGTTGTATTTATTACGGTCATAAATTTGCGGGGAGTGAAGGAAGCTGGTGCGGCGTTCGCTATTCCAAGTTATTTCTTTATTGTCATCATGTTCATTACTGTTGGGACAGGGCTTTTCCGCTTTCTCACTGGTTCTCTGGGATCTGTAGTTGACCCGCCAGCCATTGAGCATTTCGGTGAAGCCATATCGGGCATCACTGCATTTCTTCTACTACATGCGTTTGCCAGCGGCACCACCGCATTGACCGGAGTGGAAGCGATCTCGAATGGTACAACAGCCTTTAAGGAACCGCGTGGCCGCAACGCTAGCATCACCCTGGTGTGGATGGCGTTCATACTTGGTTTCTTATTTATTGGGATCTCCTTTCTAGCCAAAGGAGTGCAGGCCGTTCCATCAGAGAGTGAAACTGTCATCTCGCAACTCGCACGCACAGTCTTTAACGGACAGGGCTTACCCTACTTACTTGTGATCCTTGGAACAACGGTCATTTTGATCCTTGCCGCAAACACTGCCTTTGCCGGCTTCCCGCGATTAAGTGCCATGCTCGCAAGTGATGGCTTCATGCCACGTCAATTAACATACCGCGGGAGTCGTCTTGTTTATTCGTATGGGATCGTTGCACTGGCGGCAGTGGCTTCCATCCTTATCATAATTTTTCAAGCAAGCGTCACGCGTCTAATTCCACTTTATGCAATCGGTGTATTTTTATCCTTTACACTCGCACAGACCGGTATGACGCGCCGCTGGTGGCGCGCAGGGCATCTCGACCCCACAGATACAACCACGAAACATGCACATAACCTGCGTTATGAAGAAGGCTGGTTCTTCAAAATGCTCAGCAACGGATTTGGAGCGTTCTGTACAGCCATTGTAATGTGCGTTTTTGCGATCACAAAGTTCCGCGATGGTGCCTGGGTAGTGCTCATCATTATTCCATTGCTCGTCAAAATTTTCTTTACCATCCACCATCATTACAAAGACCTTGCATCTCATCTCACGCTGGATAAGTTTGGCGGGTTGCCTGCGCGCCAGACGCGTCATCGCGTAATCCTGCCAGTAAGCAGTATTCACCAGGGCGCGCTGGAAGCGTTACGTTATGCAAAGTTGCTTTCAGATGATGTGACCGCCGTCCATGTTTCAATTGATCCGGTGGAAACCGCGAAGGTACAGAAAAAGTGGAAAATATGGGGAGAGGGAACACGACTCATCATTCTCGATTCACCTTTCCGCCTCTTTATTGAACCCTTATTGGGGTATATTAAGGAAATCATTGAAAACCGTCAGCCAAATGAGACCCTCACAATCGTTGTCCCGCAGTTTCTGCCCTCCAAACGCTGGCATCGTGCACTCCACATGCGCACCGCAGAAGTTCTACGCCAGGAATTGCTATCAAAGCACGGGGTGGTCGTGACTGATGTCCCATATCACGTACACCCTGAGGAGAAGGAGTAAGTCTTATGAATTTTATTGTGCTGGGATGTGGCCGCGTCGGTGCGGAACTTTGTTACCGCCTTTTTAAGAGTGGTCATAAGGTTGTGGTGGTGGACAGCAACCGGCAAGCCTTCAACCGCCTGCACGCCGATTTTCGTGGGCGGACGTTGGAAGGTGAGGGTCTGGCTGAAAGTGTGCTCGAACGCGCAGGCATCCGCGAAGCAGATGGGCTGGCGGCTGTCACAAATTCGGATACGCTGAATGCCGTTGCGGCTCATATCGCGCGTGCCTTTTACAGCGTGCCGAATGTTGTTGCGCGCAACTACGATCCAAACTTGCGCTCCATCATCGAGGCTTTCGGTCTGCAGACCGTTGGTTCCACTTATTGGGGCGCACAACGCGTGGAAGAGTTATTGATGAATCCACTGCAGAAAGTAGTCTACTCCGCTGGCAATGGCGAAGTGGAAGTCTATGAAGTGCTGATCCCGGAAGAATGGAATGGACGCACAATGGGTGAATTGCTGGATGGGCTAAAAGGGTGTTACCCGGTCGCTTTATCGAGAGCGGGCCGTTCATCCCTGCCCGAAGCGGACACGAAATTGCAGACGGGCGACCTACTCAACATCAGTTCCACGTTCGAGGGTATCGGTGTTCTGACAGCGCGGCTTTCCAAAAAGGCGGAGGCGTAGCATGTTCGTATTGATTGCTGGCGGTGGGCGCACAGGGGCGCGTCTCGCTAATTTATTGATCAACGAGAATTACAGGGTCCGTTTGATCGAACATCGTCTCGAACTGCTTGGGCGTCTGCATCAGGAACTGCCCACCGAAGTGATCTACGAGGGTAATTCTGTCGATCCCACTACTCTCGAAGAGGCGGGCATCCGTGAAGTGCAGGCATTGGCGGCAGTAACCAATGATGACTCGACCAACCTCGCATTATGCTTCCTCGCAAAGACCATGTTTGAAGTGCCGCGCACAATCGCGCGTGTGAATAATCCGAACAATGCCTGGCTCTTCAACGAAAAATTCCACGTGGATGCGGCGCTGAATGCCGCCGATCTGATGGCACATCTTATTCAGGAGGAAATGTCCCTCGGTGACATGATGACTCTCTTCAAGATCCGTCATGGACGCTATGCTGTGGTGGAGGAAAAGGTTCCCGCCGGCGCAAAGGGCATCGGTGTTCCACTAAAAGATATGAACCTTGCTAAGCATTGTGTGATCGCTGCCATCATCCGTGATGGCGTTATGACCCTCCCGCGCGGAGACAGCACGCTGCAGGAAGATGACGAGATCGTCGCGGTTGCCAGCCCTGAAGGCGCGCAAAAACTTTCTGAATTGCTGGCTGATCCCATCTATCCCATGCGGAATGCGAAGAAACAGGAATAATATCTTTTCCGGCAAATCCAAATTGACCGAATCGAAATCCTTACGGTATAATATTGTGCCAGTCTGTACAAACCGACTGCCATTAAACATTACTGCGCAAATATCTAAACTGGAATTTTCATTCCCACCTGGCAATGGATAACGATAAGTTTAGGGATTAATACAGAAGCAGTATTTTCAAAGTGAGGAACGAGCAATGCCTAAACGTACTTATCAGCCTAAAATTCGCCGTCGCATGCGCGTGCACGGTTTCCGCCAGCGAATGGCCACAGCAGACGGACGCGCCGTTCTCAAGCGCCGCCGTTTGCGTGGCCGCCATAAACTGACAGTGAGCGCCAACCAGCACGTTAAGAAGATCCGCTGGTAAGCGGAAACTCAATTCGAGCGCGTTCGAGATAATGGGTGCAGAGAAAGTTTCGCCTGACTCGATCCGAAGATTTCAAGCGGGTGCGGCGTTCCGGCAAGTCCTATGCCCACCCGCTTGTTGTGTTGATTGTTCAAAGTCATGACCAGCCGCGCGTAAAAATTGGGGTCGCGGCGGGGCGGACAGTAGGAACAGCTGTTTATCGGAATCGGGCCAAACGACTCCTGCGCGAAGCGATGCGGTCTCTTATCCCAAACATCGCCTCGGGCCTGGACTTGATCCTGATCGCCCGCCCCGGACTTGTATCCGCCACTTTGGAAGATACCCACCGCGCCCTGCTCAATCTTCTACAACGCGCCCGCGTTTTGACCCCACGGCATGAATCCTGAATTTCACCTGCATGATTATTCCAACGAGCCGCATCTGCGCGATATGCCGCGTTCCATCGGCAACTGGCCGCGCATAATTGTGCTCTCGCTCATTCGTCTTTATCAAATGACCATCTCACGCGGCCTGCCCGAAAACACCTGCCGCTTTTATCCATCCTGTTCACATTATGGATATCAGGCAGTCTACAAACACGGCGCGCTCAAAGGATCGTTGATGGCTGGCTGGCGTGTATTGAGATGCAATCCGTTCAACCCCGGTGGCTATGATCCCGTTCCATAGGAGCATAAATTTTTCAATGAGAAAGAAACTTGTATTTGCAACCATCGTCCTGCTCGCCGCTGTTCTCCTGAGCGGATGTACCGGTGCCGTTGCATGGCCTGGGCTGGCTGCTGATGAGCAAACTGCTTATCTGGCAAACGGCCAGTTTGTTTATGCCATCAACTCAAGCGATGGAATGGAACGCTGGCATTATCCCCTGCAAGCCGATTCCAAACTGACCTTTTATGCGGCCCCTGTTGTAACGCCGCAGGGTCTTGTCATTATCGGCAGTTCAGGCATCAATCACAGTTTGATCGCGGTTAATCCTCAGAAATTTCCCGATACACCTCCTGTACAGGTTGGTGGGATCCAAAAGTTTTTCTGTAATATTGGTTTGGCTACATGCCCCGCACAGACTCAAGTGGAAGAATGGATCTTCACTGAAGCGAAGGATAGTTGGGTGGCCGGGCCGTTGGTTTTGGACGACAAACTCTTCGCTCCCAATGCGGATGGAAACTTATACGTGCTTGATTTGAATGACGGCCATCTTATCGAAAAGATTACACTGGATGATGATTCGAATCAACCCAACCGGCTCTGGGCACAACCAATTACCGACGGTGAACGCGTCTACTTCACATCCCTCGACCATCGTGTGATTGCCATAGATGTTGAAACGCATGAAATCATCTGGCAGGAGGGTCTGGGCGGCGCCATTCCCGGTGGAGTTGTACTGGCCCCCGATGGCATGTTGTATGTTGGCTCACTTTCAAAACAACTGGAAAGATTCGATCCTGCCACTGGCGCGCATGAGCCCGTTCTGGATACCAACGGCTGGATATGGGGAGCCCCTGTTGCAGAAGGTGATAATCTGTACTTTAGCGATGTGGATGGATACTTGTACTCCTATAACACGAAAGAACAAAAATTAAATTGGGAACCTACCAAGCCGGATAGCGCCATTACGGCTAGCCCATTGGCGCAACCTGATAGCGTTCTGATCGCGACAGAATCGGGCAATGTTTATTCAATTAACAATGAAGGCAAAGTTGTCCTCTGGTATGATGAACCCGGCGAAGGCAAGGCATATACCACCCCGGTTGCTTCAGACGGACATGTTCTTATCGCATATCTTGAAGCAGACTATTTTCTACTCGCCCTGAATGAAGATGGTCATCAGGCGTGGACCTTCCCCACACAGCAGTAAAGAGGCTTAATGAAAAATACGACAAATAAGACACAGGTACAACAACCTGAACTGCCCCAAGGCTTCTCCCGTGAGACGCTGAAAACCGTGGCTGTTATTGGCATTCTTGTGCTCGCTTTTCTGCGCTGGAATGATGTGATCGCCATCCTTATTAATGCGATGATATTCATTTACGGTTTGGTCGGGCAGAACTTCGGCATCGCACTAATCCTGTTCACCATATTGATCCGCGTGATCACGTGGCCCTTGAACGCCCAACAGATGAAGGGTGCAGCCGCCATGCAGGCATTGCAGAATGACAAGGACTGGCAGGCTACTCAGAAGAAATATGCAAAAGACAAGGAAAAACTCGCGCAGGAACAAATGCGTATCTATCGTGAGAAAGGTATCAACCCGTTTGGCTCATGCCTGCCAACGCTGATTCAATTTCCAATTTTATTTGCGCTGATCCCAGCGATCACCTTTGCCATCGGCTCAACTCCTTTGAGTATTCTAAAGCTCTCGCGCAGCGTATACTCATTCCAGGATGTAGCCGCCCTTGTGCCGCTGAACAGTAAGTTCTTATGGATGGATTTAGGCCTGCCTGAAAGGACCCTGTTATTCGGGCTTAGTATTCCAGTCCTTGCATTGATCGTGGCACTTACCACATACGTCCAAACCAAACTGACCATGCCGCCCTCCACCAACCCCAATGACCAGGCTGCGGCAACAGGTAAAATGATGGGCATTTACATGCCAATCATGCTTTTCTTCTTCTCTCTCAACTACGCTTCTGGCCTGGCCGTTTACTTTATCGCCAGCAACATCCTGAGCATCATCCAATATGCAATGATGGGCAAGGTCAAGTGGCGCAATCTTTTACCTGGCGGACAGAAAAAATAACATAAGGATGCGGGTATGAACGAGAAAACTACTCTGGAGATCATCGCTCCCACTGTGGAAGAAGCCATCGCGCAGGGCCTCGCACAGCTTGGCCTTACAGCGGATGCAGTCAGCGTTGAAGTACTGGACGCGGGCACGAAAGGCTTGTTCGGGTTGGGAAGGCATCAGGTGCGCGTCCGGTTGACGGTGGTTCCACCGGGCGGCGCGGATGTTATCAAAACGGAGTCAGTTCCCACATCCAGACCTGAGACGAAAACCACGGATCAAACTCAGGGCAGGCCGGCTCCCGTTATATCGTCGTCTGCGTCGCGGAAAGAATCCGAATCTCCGCTTGAACATGATCCACTTCTTGACCACACCGAGTCGGTCATCTCCAAGATGCTGCATCTTCTCAATCTTGAGGCACAAGTCTCTGCGAATTATGGAGCCGCTGAACGCGATGGACGACGCAATATCCACGTGGATATTCGCGGCAACGACCTGAGCGTGCTGATCGGACGACGGTCCGAAACTTTGAGCGCTTTCCAATATATTGCGTCGCTGATCGTGGGCAAAGAGACCCAACAATTCGTGCAGCTCACTGTGGATGTGGAAGGGTTTCGTGACCGTCGCGAGAAGCAACTGATCCAGATGGCAAAGCGCATGGCAGATCAGGTTTCCCAGAGCGGGCGGCGCCAGACGTTGGAGCCGATGCCAGCCAGTGAACGCCGCATCATTCACATCGCGCTGCGCGAACATCCCGATGTAAAGACTGAAAGCACTGGTGATGATCCTTATCGCAAGGTGACGATTATTCCAAAGAATTCGTAAAACCATGTAGGGACACAGCGGCGCTGTGTCCCTACAATTTTCTCACGGTATAATTCGTTTATGTTAAATCTGGTTTCACCAGAGCCAGTGAATTATCTCGTGATCGGTCATGTTGCGCATGATCTCACTCCCATGGGTCCACGTTTGGGAGGAACGGTTGCATACTCTGCGCTCACCGCCCGCGCGCTGGGTTTGCGTGTTGGGGTTGTGACTTCTGTTGGTCCCGAAACCTCACTTGAATCTTTGGAAGACATTCCCGTCATTTCAATCGCATCTCCACAAAGCACAACCTTCGAAAATATTTATACCGAACACGGCCGCCTGCAATATCTGCGCGCACAGGCTACCCAAATTCATTTCAATCGCGTGCCTGAACTCTGGCGA
Organism: Anaerolineales bacterium; assembly: GCA_045402985.1. GTDB lineage: Bacteria > Chloroflexota > Anaerolineae > Anaerolineales > Villigracilaceae > Defluviilinea. The sequence continues at coordinate 26,394 of JAXIPJ010000224.1, read as the reverse complement.
CAGGCTTCGATCATTCATCTTGGCCCTATAGCCAACGAGATGGAGCCAATTCTGTCAAAGGATTTTTCGCCAACCATGCTGGGCATCACGCCGCAAGGCTGGATGCGCAAATGGGATGCCGAGGGCCGTGTTTCACCCACTCAATGGACAAACGCAGGATCCGCCCTGGCGCAGGCCGGCGCGGTCGTCATCAGCCGTGAAGATGTTGGCGGCGACGATGAAGTCATCGAACATATGGCACATCAGACGCGTGTGCTCGCAGTGACCGAAGGCGCGGCAGGCGCGGTGCTGTATTGGAATGGTGACCGCCGCCGCTTCCGCGCGCCCGAAATGCAGGAAGTGGATGCCACCGGGGCAGGCGATGTTTTCGCAGCAGCATTTTTTGTCCGCTTGTTTAAGACGCGCGATCCGTGGGAGGCAACGCGCTTTGCAACCCTCATCGCCTCACGTTCCGTGACGCGGATTGGCCTGACGGGAATACCCACAGCACAGGAGATCGAAGCGTGCACCATGGAAATTCTTCAATAAAAGGAAAAGAAATGCAGAATCAGAGCCCATCCTTGTTCCGTGTGATTTCCACCGATTATCCTTCCCTTCTCTCTGCTTTGTTTCCAATTGTTTTTGGCGGCTTTACCATATATTTCTTTTTTACCGCGAACGACTCTTTACAATTATTTTTACTTCTTACCATTGTCGTCACTGTGCTTGGCATCCCGTTCCTGATCCAGAGATATCGAATGATCTCCTCGGTGTTGGCAGATGGCGTACAAGTGCCCGGTGTAGTGACCCGCATCGGATTCTTTCGCGGGCGGGGCCGAGTTGAATATTCCTATACAGTTCAGGGAGAAAAGCAAATGAGCGGCAACGCCATCAACAAGAACAGCCGCACAAGAGATCTACAAGTTGGGCAGACGGTCAAAGTCAGTGTTGACCGCAACGATCCCAGGCGAGCCTTCATTCGGGAAATCTACCTGTAAAGTGGAAGGCATTTTGTGACCCACATTTATACCCTCGTCAATCAAAAAGGAGGCGTGGGAAAGACTACAACCGCCATCAATCTTGGTGCATATCTGGCCCGGCTGAGTCAGCATGTTCTGATCGTTGATCTTGACCCACAGGCAAACGCAACCTCCTCCCTCGGTGTGGATAAACGCGCCGTGCAGGGAAGTACGTACGAGGCCCTGCTCAATGGCGACATACCGGCCTCATCCATTCTTTTCAATGACCGCCTCCAACTCGCGCTCCTGCCATCCTCCCCGTCGCTGGCAGGCGCGGAAGTTGAGCTTGTTGACGAATCTCACCGCGAGTTCCGGCTCAAGAACGCACTCGAATCTCTCGATGGCAAATACGATTACATCCTGATCGACTGCCCGCCCTCGCTTGGACTTCTGACAGTCAATGGCCTCGTCGCTGCGCGTGAGGGTGTGCTTGTACCTGTCCAATGTGAATACCTTGCGCTGGAGGGATTGGGTCAATTAACTCAAACGATCGAACGGGTCCAATCGCTTCTTTTCCCGGATTTACGCGTGCGCGGCGTTATACTGACAATGTTCGACCCCCGAACGAATCTCTCGTCTGACGTGGTGCGGGAAGTGAATAATCATTTCCCCGGGCAGGTCTTCAAAAGCATCGTGCCGCGCAGCATCCGCCTGGCTGAAGCGCCATCCTATGGGCTTCCCATTTCGGCGTACGCGCCCTCATCTGTCGGTGCAAAAGCATATGAAGCCCTCGCGAAAGAATTGCTCACAGGCGATGGAAAATAATTTGAATTTGTAAGGGCGAGGCTGCGTAGCGTCTCGCTCTGTATTTGTTGGATGCAATATTCGGGGCGAGCAGACCTCGCCCCTACAACGACATTGTAAGGAGAATACATGCCTCAACGTTCCGGTCTTGGCAAAGGACTCGATGCTCTCATCCCCGCTGGTAAAACGCCATCAGCCGGAGAAGGGACTGGAGTCACACAGGTTGCGGTTGACCTGATCCAGCGCAACCCGCGTCAGCCGCGCGAAAATTTTGACATCGAAGAGTTGGAGAATCTCGCCACCTCCATTCGCGAGCACGGGGTAATCCAGCCATTGATCGTTGCGCCGGGCCAGAACGGGATATACATTCTTATTGCTGGAGAGCGTCGTTTGCAAGCCTCGCGTAAAGCGGGATTAAAAACCGTCCCGGTGGTGATCCGGCATGCTAACGACCAGCAACTGCTCGAACTTGCCCTGGTCGAAAACGTCCAGCGTGCGGATCTGAACGCCATCGAAGAAGCTGAAGCGTATCAACACCTAGAAAAGGAATTCAAACTCTCACATGAGGCCATCGCTGCGCGTGTTGGGAAGAACCGTTCCACGATTGCAAATACTGTGCGATTGCTCGAGGCTTCCGCCGCAGTTAAACAGGCTCTGGTAAACAGGCAGATCAGCGGAGGTCACGCACGCGCAATGCTAAAATTATCTGCAAAAGCGCAGGATGAATTGTTAAGTAAGATCATCCTTCTGGACCTGAGCGTCCGCACCACGGAAATGTTGGCGAAAAAATATTCAGGGCAGAAACCTGCGCCGAAAAAGAAAGCAGGCAGAGGCGCTAACCTGAACGATGTTGAACGTCGTTTGCAATCCAGCCTCGGGACGAGAGTCTCACTGAAGCATGGCAAAACAGGCAAAGGCACAGTCACCATTTACTATTACTCCGATGAAGAATTGGATTCGCTGCTGGAAAAATTGACCTAAATTCCCAAACCTGACATGTCTTATCTGCGCTCTTGTCCATCGTAACTTTCGGGTGGACGAAGGTCATCGTCAATCAACTCTTCGCAGAGACATGTCAGGTTTTTAGGATTGAATATGAAACTTCTCTATAATGCCCACATTTACACACAAAACCCGTCACAGCCAGGCGCATCTGCCATTGTCATTGACCGCGAACGGATCATCGCGGTTGGGGACGCGGGTGAACTGTTATCGCAATATCCAAACGCTGACAGGCAGGATATGCAGGGACGTATGATCCTGCCTGGTCTCACAGACGCGCATTTACATTTACAGCACTATTCCCTCAGTTTGCAAAAGATAGATTGTGAAACGGATACAGAAGAAGAATGCCTGCGCCGCGTCGATGAGCGCGTAAAAAAAGCCAAACCAGGTGAATGGATTTTAGGTCACGGCTGGAATCAAAACGTATGGGGCAACTGGCCTTTAGCCTCTGAACTGGATGCAATTGCACCGAACAATCCTGTTTATCTCACAGCCAAATCATTACATGCCGGCTGGGCAAACACAACCGCGCTGAAACTCGCCAATATTACGTCGCAAACATCCCATCCTCACAATGGACAAATTCAGCACGACACGCAAGGCAACGTCACCGGCATTCTGCTCGAAACTGGTATGGAATTGGTGGAGCGTGCAATTCCCGAATCAACGTCTGATGATATTGCAACTGCGATTGAAAAGGCGCAACCCATTTTATGGAAGCTGGGCCTCACGGGCGTCCACGATTTTGACCGCCGCACTTCATTTATGGCATTACAAAAACTTCATGCGCAAAACAAACTTAAGTTGCGCGTGTTAAAAAACGTCCCCGTTGAACTGCTCGACCAGGCTTTTGAACTTGGCCTGCGTGCCGGCTTCGGCGATGACTGGCTTCGCATTGGTTCCATCAAGGTTTTCATGGACGGTGCGCTCGGCCCTCATACAGCCGCCATGTTCCAACCCTATATCGGTGAAGGAGAAAATCGCGGCATCCTAAACATGGATGGCGAGGAACTCTTTGAGCATGGGCGCAAAGCCGCGCAGGTTGGCCTGGGCCTCACCGTCCATGCCATTGGTGACCGCGCCAACCATGAGGTGTTAAATGCCTATGAACAACTGCGTACCTATGAAAAAGAAAATCACCTGCCTTCGCTTCGTCACCGCATCGAACATGTGCAGGTCATCCATCCAGACGACGCGGCGCGCCTCGGCAAAATGAACATCATCGCTTCCATGCAGCCCATCCATGCCACGTCAGATATGTTAATGGCAGATCAATTCTGGGGTCCAGGGCGTTCCGCTCTCGCCTACGCTATGAAGACTCAACTGGATCTCGGCGCGCGCCTCGCACTCGGATCGGACGCGCCGGTTGAATCACCGAATCCATTTTGGGGGATTCACGCCGCGGTCACCAGAAGACGCGCCGACGGTTCTCCCTCCGCCGATGGCTGGTACCCCGAACAAAAGTTGACCATGGCTGAAGCATTGGCGGGCTACACCATGGGCCCCGCCTACGCCGCCAACATGGAAGACCGCCTCGGCAGACTCGCGCCGGGGTATCTGGCAGATCTCATCGTGCTCGAAAAAGACATTTTCACTTGCAATCCAAATGATTTGCTTACGCTCGAATCATCGGCTACAATGATAGGTGGAGAATGGGTTTACGCTTCCATCGGCATCTCCAATAGCAATAAGTCATAGACGCCGAAGCCGGCGCCTTGAACCAGGAAAATTATGGCAGAGCAACAACGGCTTACACCTGAAATGCTCGTTCCACGCATGGGGGATTACTTGATTCAGAAAGGTCTCATTAAGATTGAAGACCTTCAGAAGGCGCTCGCCTATCAGCAGGAGGAGATATCGAAAGGCAATACTCTTCTGCTTGGGCAGGCCCTGCTTGATCTTAAAATAACAGGGCGACCCGAACTTGATCAGGCAGTCACTGAACAGATCATTCAACTGCGCTCCGCGTTACAGGCGGCGAACCGCACCCTTGAACGCCGCGTTGAAGAGCGCACCGCTGAATTGCAAAAAGCCCTCGAGCGCCTTTCAGAACTCGGCCAGCTCAAAGCCAACTTTATCTCGAACATTTCACATGAATTACGCACACCGCTGACGCACATCAAGGGCTATATCGAGTTGCTTGTTTCTGAATCATTGGGGCCCATTTTGGAGGAACAACGCCATGCACTACAAGTCAGCCAGCAATCGACGAATAGACTTGAAACGCTTATTGAAGACCTCATCATGGTCTCATTGGCTTCACGTGAGGAATTAAATATCAATCTGGGGAATGTGGACGTTGGTCGTCTGGCGAATCTGGCGGTCAAATCCTCGATGGATAAGGCATTGGCACGCGGTGTGAATTTGCACACTGTCATCGACGACGACCTGCCCTCCATCCAGGCAGACTCACAGAAGATCGCCTGGGTATTGAATCAGCTCATTGATAACGGCATCAAATTTACACAGTCCGGTGGGAGTGTGGTGGCCAGCGTAAAGCGCGAAGGGGAAAACCTGGTCCTCATATCCATCACAGATACAGGCATTGGCATCCCACTCAATCGGGTGAACGATATTTTTGAACCATTCCATCAACTGGATGGTTCCACCACGCGTCGATACGGCGGCACTGGGCTTGGGCTTTCGCTGGTGCGGGATATTATTGAAGCGCATGGTTCGATGCTGGATGTGCAGTCCACCGAAGGACGCGGTTCCACTTTTAAATTTCCATTACTCGTAACAGCCAATCCAAAATAAAAGCTCATGGATTACAAAACTCTCGAGTACCTGCAGGGATTAATGCAGATCACCGCATTTGCAGACAACTCACGCACTGTCATTGAGAAATTTCTGAAGGCACTACGTGAAGAGTTCGTCTTTGACAATGTTGCAGTTTATATTCATGATGAACGATCCCAAACTTTAGAGGTGGTCTACGCGCGCGCAGTTGGGCGCGCCAGGAGTGCCGAAGCTGACGCCGCATGGGGGGAGACATTCGCAGGGCAGGTGGTCAAAAGTGGCAGGCTTCTGCTTCAAGATCCAAGGCCCGATTCCCACCCTGATGATCGTCTCAACCAGGCATATCTGCTTGGCCTCCCCCTCCACTCAGATAACCGAACCAAAGGAGCTCTGGTTTTTGTACGTTTTGGTGGTCCTATATATGAAAATGAACATATTGTGATAGCCTCGTTCGCCTCGGATCTGCTTTCCACCTTATTCGAGCGCGCTGCGGGGCGGGCAACGACTTCAGAATTGCGCGAATTAAAGCGTCAGATGCAATTGCAGGAGGATTTTGTCAGCACGATCTCACATGAACTGCGCACGCCGCTTGGTTTTATCAAGGGCTATAGCACCAGTCTATTAAGACAGGATACCAGCTGGGATGTGGAAACCCAAAAGGAATTTTTGACGATCATTGATGAGGAAGCAGATCGTCTTTCGTTATTGATCGAGAACGTACTCGAATCAGCACGACTGCAAAGCAAGACTCTTCCGCTGCGCTTCCAGCCCCTCAGGCTGGATGCGGTTTTACGAGATGTGATTATGCGTTTGCGCACCCGCAACAAAAATCTCGACATCAGCATGGATCTAAAAGCCGCGCCTTCTATTCACGGAGATGGGGTTCGGCTCTCACAGGTCTTTGAAAACCTGTTTACCAACGCCATTAAATACGCACCGGGCGTGCCGATCATTGTGCTTTTGAATCAGGTGGGAGCAAACATTATTATTTCATTCATGGATCGCGGACCAGGCATTCCAGCGGAATCTCTGCCGTTCATTTTTGATCGTTTCTACCGGGTCCGCAGTGAAAGAACAGTCACCGGCACAGGTCTGGGACTTTACATTTGCAAGCAGATTATTCATGCACATCGTGGTAAGATTTGGGCAGAATCCACACCCGGTCAGGGAACCACGTTTTTCATAGAACTGCCTATCAATTCGTCGAACTAGTACGAAGGAGGTCACATGGCAAAACGCATTCTGATAGTAGATGATGAGCCCCGTTATCTACGATTGCTCGAAGCCAATCTGCGGACGGAGGGCTATGAAGTTGTCACTGCGCAAGATGGCCTGCAGGCAGTGAGCGTTTTTTCAGACCAGCCCATCGACCTCGTGCTGATGGATGTGATGATGCCAAAACTCGATGGCTTTGGCGCCACACAGCGCATCCGCGAGTTCTCGGGTACGCCCATTATCATCCTCACGGCGAAGGGAGATGAGCAGGACCGCGTGCGCGGCCTTGACCTGGGGGCGGATGATTACCTTATCAAACCGTTTTCAGCGACAGAGCTACTGGCACGCGTGCGCGCAGTTTTACGCCGTGCCCAGCCTCCGAGTGATGTGGGGCAATCCCGTTTCTTCACACACGACAATTTGAAGATCGACTTCGCACGCGCTGAAGTGTGGCGCGGTGAAACTCCCATATCGCTTTCCGCGACAGAATATCGTTTATTGCTGCAATTTGCCCATCATGTCGGCAAAATTATGACTTCGGAGGATCTGTTGACGAGCGTATGGGGACCCGAATATCGCACCGACAAGGAAATCCTTTGGGTGAGCATTGCCCGCCTCCGCCAGAAGCTCGAAGACGACGCGCATACTCCCAAACATATTGTCACACGCTCAGGCCTGGGGTACCTGATGCCACCTATTGAGGACTGACCATGCCCGGAGGTTTGTGTGGTTGGTAAGAAAATCCTCATTGTTGATGAGAACGCCGCCAGCCGAAATTACCTTGTAAATATTCTGCGCGAAAAACAGTTCAAAGTTCTCGAAGCCGCTTCAGGCCGGGAAGCACTGATTGTTGCCTGGCGTGACGAGCCTGACCTTGTGCTGTTTGATCCAGTATTATCTGACATCAAGGATGAGGAGTTCATTCGAAAACTGCGCAATAATTCACGCACCAGTAATACCCATCTCGTTGCGTTATCCAGCGATCCATCCCCTGTCCGAAAAGAAGCCTGCCTGAACGCGGGAGCCACTGAATATCTGATCAAATCGTCACAGGCCATTCCTACACTTGAGGAAAGCCTCGCACGTTTATTTAGTGGATCTAGTGAGCAAAAGCCAGCCGAGTCCCCGAACAGGGATGAAAAGGATGCGGGCTTACTGATCGTCTTTCTGAGTGCAAAGGGTGGCACGGGCACTTCGTCACTTTGTGCAAACCTTGCGATGAACATTAAACAGAGTCAACCAGAAGCGCGCGTGGTTGTCGCGGACCTGGTTCTGCCGATTGGTTCGATCGGCCAGATCGTTGGCTACGAGGGGAAAATAAATCTTATAACGGTGGCAGATCTCCTATCCGGACAAACAAATGAGGAATACTTCTACAGGAATTTGCCCGAGCTGGAGTTATGGAAATTCCAGCTACTGGCAGGCTCTCCTGACCCGCAGCATGGAAATATTCTCAAAGGCGAACGCATCGAGCAGATCGTGGATAGGCTGCGCTCTGCATACGACTTTGTTATTTTGGATCTCGGACGGTCACTCTCACGCATTGGCCTACCTCTGATCCAAAAGGCGGATCTTATCACCCTGATCGTTTCCACCGACCAGAGCACCATCCAATTGACCCGCACCGTATGGAACTATCTTCAAACGCAGGGAATTGACGATCAGAGGATCTACGCCAGTTTGAACCGGGCCGTTGGGCTGGAGGGATTGACGAAGACGGAGGCCGAGGAGATCATCGGTTTGAAGATCAAGACAACCATGCCCTATATGGGGAGTAATTTCGCGCTGGCCAATAACCTGAACCAACCCATCACAACCAAATATCCCACCGATACAGCCTCCATCATCTTCAAGGAAACTGCTGGTGATATGGTCAGGCTGGCACGCCGCCTGCGCGCCAGAGGAAATGCCTGATAAATGCCTAATGAAAGTGAAAGGTGATTTTCAGCAGGTTTGTACTAAACTTTGATTGCAAGTTTATTTGTGTCGAACAGCGACATTCGCGATCCACTGTCATTATTTTATCGTGGTGACAGTGTGATCTCCGAAGAACCATCTCCCAAAACACGTTCCAGGTTTAACCAGAGGCAATATGTCTATCGAATATGATGAAAAGGGCAAGATTTTCACAGATATCGTCTCGAAGATCGCGATCCACGCCACCGTCCAGACGACCACCCATCTGTTGCAGGGCTACATCCACGTTCGCAGGGACCAGCGCATTAAAGATGAACTCGATCGGGATAAAGACTTCCTGGCGCTGACCGACGTAAGAGTTCTGGGTTCAAACGGACAATCCCTCTTTCAGGCGCCATTCATCGCAGTGCGCCGCGCCCATATTGTGTGGGTCATTCCTGAAGAAAAAACAGGCGAGGAGAATGAGACCTAATGGCTACTCCAATTTCATCCAATTTCACGCGGCTTACCTCCGCCGATCTGCTCAAGTTCAAACATTATCTTGTTGAAAGCGTCAGCCGCTCAATGGAAGGGGAAATGCTGCAACTCGGCGACCGCGCGGAAGTTCTTAAACAGCATCTGAATGAAGCTTATATTCAAACAAAAGTCTCGCTGCCCGAAGATATCCGCATGCAGGTTTTCAGCGAAATACTTGATGAGATGACAGGCTTTGGTCCCATCCAACCTCTGCTGGACGATCCGGATGTGAGCGAAGTAATGGTGAACGGCCCCAAGAAAGTCTTCGTCGAAAAGAACGGTAAACTAACGAGAAGCGCGATCACTTTTGACGATGACGACCATGTGGCGCGCATCATTGACCGCATCATTCTGCCACTGGGGCGCCGCGTGGATGCAGACAGCCCCACGGTCGACGCGCGTCTGCCAGATGGCTCCCGCGTCAACGCGGTCATCCGTCCGGTGTCCATAGATGGACCGTGCATCACCATCCGCAAATTCAAAAAGGATAAACTTTCCATCCAGCAGTTGATCGATTATGGCTCATTGAACGCCAACATGGGTGACTTCATTCGCGCATGCGTGCTCGCCCATCTCAACATTGTCATTTCGGGAGGCACTGGCTCTGGCAAGACCACACTGCTCAACGTGCTCTCCAGTTTTATCCCTGAGGGCGAACGGATCGTTACGATCGAAGACGCGGCCGAGTTGCAACTTCAGCAGGACCATGTTCTGCGTCTGGAAACAAAGGTTGCGAATACAGATGGCAGAGGCGCGGTTTCGATCCGCGACCTGGTGCGAAACTCCCTGCGTATGCGCCCGGACCGAATCGTAGTGGGCGAATGTCGCGGCGGCGAAGCACTGGATATGCTGCAAGCCATGAACACAGGCCATGATGGTTCATTAACTACTTTGCATGCCAACACGCCGCGCGATGCACTCTCGCGCTTGGAAACGATGGTCTTGATGTCTGGCATGGATCTGCCACTCAAGGTGGTGCGTCAACAGATCGCTTCAGCAGTTGACCTAATCATTCAACAGACGCGTTTGAAGGATGGCTCACGCAAAGTGACCGCCATTACAGAGGTGGTTGGCATGGAAGGTGATACGGTAGTGATGACGGATATTTTCAAGTTCGAGCAAACGGGTGTGGGTCTGAACGGCAAAATTAATGGGGAGTTGAAAGCAACCGGCATTCGCCCGAACTTCGGTCCAAAACTGGAAGCAGCGGGATTCAAACTTGGCGCAGAGATCTTCATGCCACCTGGTGGAATGAATTTGGGTCAGAGACGATAACAGCGCATTGCTTCTGCTATAATCAGGTGAGCATCTTATCGAATTTGATGTGTTAGAGGAGTCATGGACATCAAGTCTCAGGTTACGATTCGTACAAAAAAACTCGGAGTGTTGATCCGCGATGCGCGGCTGGCAGCACGCAGGAGTGCGCAGGAATGCGCAGAAGCAATCGATATCAGGAAGGGCTTGTTCCGTGCTTATGAGGATGGACTCAAGGCCCCATCGCTACCAGAGTTGGAAACTCTAGTCTATTATCTTGATCTGCCAATGGATCACTTCTGGGGAAAGAATGTGAAATCTGAAAACACTTCGCCTCATCAAAAACTTGATCTGCCGAAACTGCTTGCGGTGAGGCAACGCAAAATAGGCGCGCTCCTGCGACAGGCGCGCATGAACGCCAGTATTTCCATCCGCAATCTCGCCAGCGAGACGGGAATCGCCAGCTCGCGTATCAAAGCTTATGAATTGGGTGAGCGTCCCATTCCTCTGCCTGAACTGGAAGTATTGGTCAGAACGCTGGGCGGGCACATCGAAACCTTCTTTGATCGGAATGGCCCCATCGGTCAGTGGATGATCAGTGAAGAAGCAATTCAGCACTTCGTTGAAATGCCTGCGGAATTGCGCGAGTTCGTTGCGTTACCGGTTAACCGACCCTATTTGGAATTGGCGATGAAGCTCAGCAATATGTCGCGGGATAAATTGCGGTCGGTGGCAGAAGATTTATTGGATATTACATATTAGGGTCGCGTGTGGATCTCACAAACGCCATTACACTTGCAGAAAAAGGCAAACAGGAATATGAACAGGGAAATTATCTCGCCGCGGCGGATCTGTTTTTGCGGGCCGCGCAAGTCCATGCGTCCTTGCAGGATGAGTTGAACGCGGCTGAGATGAAGAACAATCAAAGCGTAGCTTTGCTACAGGGGGGGAAGGCAAAGGAGGCGCTTCAAGCTACAGAGGGGACGGAAGATATCTTCCAAGAAGCAGGCGATATTAAACGTCAGGGGATCGCGGTGAGTAACCGCGCCGCCGCACTGGAGGGACTCAAAAAATGGAGTGAAGCGCTGTCTGAATATGACCGCGCTGCTTCCCTCTTTGAGCAGGTGGGCGAAGGCGATATGCATTCGATGGTGAGAAAGACTGCCGCGAATCTGCATCTCAAGCGCGGTCACATCGCGGATTCACAAATGGATGTGTATGACTCACTGCGGCTGGTTGAAAAGCCCACACTTACCCAGCGCATTATGAAATTTTTCATGCGCATTGGGTTTCTTAAATAATAAGCTTGCTCAAGCCGCCCATGGCGAGGCTTGTCCTAAATTTATCGAAGGGATAGCGCCTAGAGCATAAAAGTGCAAAAGGTGAATGTGATAATCAACCCTCTTGTTCGCCCGGCGGATCTGAATGACCACCAACAATTATCGAACTTGATATTTTTTGAAACCCGCCTCCATCGTCACCTGGATTGGCGCTCGCCTCTGGAATTGTTGGGGGCTCCGTTTTATTGGGCCTTGGATGAAGGTGGACAGGTGAGCGCCGCGCTGGCTTGCTCGCCTGAAGCAAAAGGGATTAACTGGATCCGGCTATTTGTTTATGCGGGCCGCTGGTCTGCAGAGAATGCGTGGAGCATGTTGTGGTCCATGCTGAAGGATGAGATCTCAGGCAAAGGCGGCGCAACTGTTGCAGCCATCGCCATGCAGCCCTGGTTCCAACAGGTATTGGCCAACAGTGGATTTTCCAACCATCAACAGATCGTGATGCTTGAGTGGCGCAACAAGTTCTGGACTGAACGTGACACGCAGGGCATCCGCATTCGCAAGATGCTGGAAGTAGATCTTCCTGAAGTTGAAAAAACGGACGCGGCATCCTTCACGCCTCTTTGGCAAAACCCACTGGAAACGCTGCGCAGGGCATTTTCACAGACGTTTTTCGCAACTGTGGCAGAGGATGAACACGGAATCGTTGGCTATCAACTAACTACAGGTGGACGGTCGCATGCACATCTGGCGCGTTTGGCTGTGCACCCCTCCGCACAAGGACGCGGCGCTGGCAAGGCTTTGCTAAACGAGCTCTTTGCGCGGCTGACACAACTAGGCGTTCCAAAGCTGACGGTGAACACACAAAGTGATAACGATGTTTCGCTGAATCTTTATCAAAAGATGGGATTTATGCGCACAGGCGAACAGTATCCCGTGTATACTTCTGAAGTATCACCAATGCATGAGGAGGATTAATGGCAGAAAGAAATGCTTCCATGATGATCGTTAATGCACTGGTGCGCCAGGCATTGACCTCCGCACAAGAGGTAATGGGCGAAAACGGTTTGAATGCTGTACTGCGTACCAGCGAGCTTGAAAGATTTATCGGGAACTTTCCGCCGGATAATCTTGAGCCTTCCATTCGCGCCTCGGAGTATGCAAAATTGAACGCAGCGATTGAAGCCTTCTATGGGCGCGGTGGGCGTGGGATGTTGAGACGCATTGGCAAAGCCTCATTCCAATATGCTGTGCGCGAACAGGCTGCGCTGCTGGGCGTTGCGGGCGTTGCCCTTAAATTATTACCCGAGAAACAACGCATCAAATTCATCTTGAACAGCATGGCTGGCGCTCTCAAAAAAAGCAACCCGCAAGTTGAGGCCTGGGTGGACGATAAGGGCGAAAGACTTGCCTACATAGAATCCACTTGCGCCATCTGCTATGATCGCCACAGCACTGACTCCATTTGTCATCTTTATGCGGGTTCCATCGCAGAAGCTGTGCAATGGGCAACCGGCCGGGAATTTAAGATCATCGAAACACATTGCCTCGCCAAAGGCGATGAGCATTGTAGATTTGAAATAGGAGAAGCTCGCGAGTGAGCGAAACAAAATTTTCCAACCGCATCCTGCGTCGTTTTGTTGAAACCGTCACGCTCGAACTGGGCGCGGATCAATTTACTGGGATGCTTGCCCTGGCAAAATTACCCGCCGAATGGGCAAAAGCCACCGTGTTCTTGAAAATGGATCCCGTTGAATCGGCACAAGCATACGCTGCCTTGCAAGCCGCCCTGCGCACTTATTTCGGGCGTGGCGCGCGCGGCGTCCTTCTACGCGTGGGCCAACGCCTGTGGCATCATCTATTGAATGATGCCGCCCTGGGTGGAAAAGCCCAGGCGGTCGTGATAAGAAGACTGCCGCTTTCGACGCGGCGAAAATCAACGCTTGAATTATTGGCACGCTTTCTCGGGACTCAATCAGGCGACGTCACAATTCATACACTGGACCTCGACTTGCTGTTCGTAGACCATGCCTCGCCGGCCGCCCACGCGCAAAGCGACTCCGCCCCGATCTGCTTCGTCACCCAGGGACTCATCCGCGAGAGTCTATTTTGGTCCACCGGGCAGGGCTATGACGTGGTGGAGACTTCGTGCAAGGCAACCGGGGAAAATGAATGCGAGTTCAAGATAACGGTCGGAGGATAAATTGAAAAGTTTCGAATCAAAATTTGAGGGGAATAACGGAATCAACTTCTACGTAAGAGGCTGGGACCCTACCAACAACCGGCCTAAAGCATTGCTCTCCCTGATACATGGACTTGGCGAACATACGGGGCGTTATCTTCACGTGGGCAAATCTATGACAGACGCTGGTTATGCACTCGTCGGTTTTGATCTACGCGGACATGGGAAATCCGGCGGCCCGCGCGGACATTTCCCCTCGCTCAATGCAGTTATCCAGGATATGCGTCAATTCTCTAAATTTCTGGTGCAACGTTACCCTGATATTCCACACTTTTTATATGGTCATAGTCTCGGTGGATTGTTATCTCTCGCGTATGCACTTCAATACCGCACAGGATTAAACGGTGTCATTGTCACTGGCGCGGCATTGCGCTCATCACTGCAGGAACAGAAGAATAAGATCGCAATGGTCAATCTGCTCGGATCACTCCTGCCGACCATCACCATGCCAAGCGGACTGGATGCCACGACAATTTCCCGCGATACAGATGTTGTGCAAAAATATATTAACGATCCACTTGTGCATGACAAGACAAGCCTTGGCTTGGGCAAATCTGCGTTGACTGCAATTGACTTGTGTTTCGCTCACGCAAAGGAATTTGCGCCTCCCTTGCTTATTATGCACAGCGCAGCAGACAAGTTAACCTATCATAGCGGCAGCGAAGATTTCGCCCGGTTAGCGAGCGAAACGAATAGCGATGTGACCTTGAAATTATGGGACGGTTTATATCACGAGATCCACAACGAACCAGAAAAGACCGAAGTGTTCAAAGTGATGATCGAGTGGCTTGGGAAACATTTATGATCTCTATGGACACTTTATTGTCCATATGTTCAAGCCGCTTGCGATATGGGCAGATGGAGTAGTGTAATGGGAATTGCTTCTGATAATGAAGGCGTGTACGTCGAAAGAGTCAAAATCTCTTTGACAGGGGATTTATCCAAAATTTCCATCACCGTTTCGCGAGTTTCCTCAGACAATTTTGCCAGCCCTGTTAACGGAAAACTGCGAGGACCGAAATCTGCTTTTTGAATGAGGATCGAATAATTCAAGAATGTAATACCAATTGCTTTATGGTTCTCTTTATCAATACGAAGCAGAATATGGTCGCTTAATTCGATCCCCGTTGCCTTTACGTCAGGGATGAATGAAATATATAAAGTGTCGCTGGTTTCATCGTAATTCATTGCCGGCAGTGTCATTTTGTTACCCTATTTCTTTCTGGTAAGCGGTCGCAATAAAGTTGTTTGCTTCGATTTCGCCAATGTTATTCTCTTGAAGCCCAAACAGCACAATGGCAACAATGTGAGTGTTATGCGCTGGTAAATTATCGAATGATTTTGTGTATCTATACTTTTGCGGGTTAAGTGGATCTTGCTTGCGAACGCCCGTTTGGACCGTCTCTTTCAATTCTTCTTCGTAATCTTACATTTCAGGGTGGTTGACGGATTCAATAATGTGTTCCCATCGTTCTTGGGTTAGGTAAATGTTGTTGCCAAACCTATCCTTTACCATCCAGCGAATGGTTTGAGTCATGAAGATTCTATGTATCCTTTGATAATTTTACACCGATTTACAGTATGAAAACAAACCTATAACGAAACGACAGTTGGTTCCATATCTGTCACCACGATCGACTTGCCATTTGCAAATACAACTTCAGTCTTATTTTGCCCTCGTATCACTTTCATTCCTTTGTATTGGATCGTCACATTCCACGGAAAGGGATTCTCGCCTTCCAACCTCACGCGCGTGGAAGATAGAATCTCAACCCCTAACACTTTCATGAACAAACCAACAGGGGCAAGCCCGCTTAGCGCGTTGCGTTCACCAATACCTGTCCCTTTTTCAGCATGGTAGCGGGCGTAGAAGGCGCGGTTCTGTTTCAGGTTTTGGATGATGGCAGTCATGTTGTGAACCACGATACGCGCTGCATCAGTGCGGAATCCATATTTCAACAAGCCCTCACAGATCAACAAATTCCACGGCAGATGAACGGCTTGCGAAACGGATTCCGCCTCCGGCTGAGAAAGAGCGGGCACGGCAGGAACTCCAAATGGACGATGGAATCGGTTTGCATCCAGCAGCGCGCGTCCAATGATCGTTTGTGCGCGCTGCTGATCGGGCACACCAGCCCAGAGCGGCATAAAGAGCGTGTGATCCTCGGTCGTGAAATCGAGCGTGCTGATGACAACCGTATCTTCATCACTGAGACCGCGCACCGAAATCTTCGCGAGTTTTGAATACACTTTTTGCGTCGTATAAATTGCCCCGCCATTACGCCATTGATAATCGCTGCTCGAGATGACCTCATCTGCCGGCTTGGTGGCGAACTCATGAATGCGGATTTGAGGCCGCGTCGCCGCGGGACTTTGGGTCTGCACCTCGATCAACAAACGGATCGGCCCTTCGAACTTTAGCTTGGGCGTCGCGATGCCTGAACCTTTTTGCCGCACCAACACTTTACCTGCCAGGCTGAGGCCTGTTGCGCGGTCGCGATAATGATATAGACCGGTGCGCGGCTGCCATGTGGACTCGACAGAGCTGCGCAAGCGCGCGGCTTGTTCATGCAGCAGAGTTAACGAATCATGCTGCTCAAGTTGCTCTGCCATTTTGATGAGGCAGGCGGCTTCATGATATAGCATTGCTTCCAGCGCCGGGCTATGGACTTGTGTAATGTCCACGCCCAACGACCACTCGTGCCAGGCATCAAATAACGGGTTATCTTCAAAGCCAGTTTGCAGGATGTGCCGCCATTGTGGGAGGCCATCGCGGTCTTCGTCGTTTTCGGGGGAGAACCAGCACCAGAAGAATTTTAGAAGTTGCGGAAAGGCTTTATTTAAAAATTCCCTGTCTTCTGACTTTTCATAGAGTTTCCAAGCTAGGCTCGAGAGTAGCGGCGTGGCGAGATAACGTCCGCGTTGGCCTGCCAGGCCTGGCTTGCCATCTATCGAACCATCTTCTACCTGTATCGCAAGAAAGTTCTTGAGCAGATCCTGCGCGGCCTGTGAGGCAGGCAGGACGCTTGCCAAATAGTAGGCCTCCAGTGAAGATTGTCCATTCCAGGAGGCGGGGTAATCCATGCCATCGCCTTTGGGCGAATAGCCGTTATCTGATCCGCGTGCCAGCACCATGGATTGACTTGGTAAATTCTGATTAGGTGGAAAAAACAGCCCCAATGCTGTCATCTGGCTTAATGCAAATGCGGCATCCCAATCCTTGTCGCCTGTGTGAATCTCGATGGTCTGGCTGGAGTTCAATAATTCGAGACGGGCGCGCTCTGCTTCCCAGGGGCGCGCTGCCGATTGACGAGCCAGGTCGAACGAGGCTTGCAATGTGTCTGTAGCGGCTTGCGTCCAGGTGAGTTGACGCGTGGCACCAGGTCCCAGTTCAAGGTCCAGAAAGAGCGAGGGATGAGGGCCAGAGCCATGCGCGGGACCGCCAGTCAAAAAGAGGACCGGGAAGAGTCCGCCCGTTTGCCCGGCCAGCACATTGACCAGTTGCATCTGCGTGGATGTCATACCCTGGCCATCGACGGGCGTGAGGAGGGAGCAAACTTCCAAACATATCTTACGTGTGGCGTTGGATTTGTTTGAGACGGTGACACGTCCGCTAATGGCGCTGGATTGCGGAACCCAATATTCGATTGAAACGTCTATATTCTGCAAAGGAGAGTATTCGACAACTAGAAAATTCGGATAGAAACGGCGGACAGTGGGCGGCAGGGCAAAGGCGGCTGGGTCACTGACGATTTTCTTGCCTTCGCTGAAACGTAGAAAAAGGCGCATTGTTTTTGCACGCAGGCCGTAGGTAGTGCGAAGCGCAAGAGCGGCTGGTTCTCCTCCGCCCATAATGAGTTCCCAGATGTGATCGTTAAGGTAGTCAGGAATGGAAAGACGTGAATCCGCCGCTAAGGTTAGGCAAAGCGGGTCGCCAGGAGCAAGTGACCAATCACGCATGCTTTATTGTATAGGGAGATGGGCAGGAGGTCAAAGGGTATAATTTAGTTGAGTGGTTCCGATGGTTGAGTAGCCTTGCATGATTTTCGCAAGGCGTATCGAAACCATCAAATAACATGAAAGCAAGTAATATTAAGTAGGAATGAAATTGGTGGTTTCGATACGTTTCTCGCTTCGCTCGGAACTACTCAACCACCGGAATATGAATGGATGAGGAGAAATCATGGGCCTTTACTTTGAAGAATTCACTGTTGGGCAGAAAATGGTCACAGATAAACGGACCATCACTGAAAATGATATTATGACATTTGCGGCGTTATCAGGCGATGATAACCGCATCCATACCGATCCTGAGTTCAGCAAGACGACGCAGTTCGGCAGGCAAATTGCGCATGGCATGCTCGGTTTGTCAATCGCATCCGGGCTGGCCTGGCAGACAGGGATTCTGGATGGCACAGTGATCGCCTTCCGTGAAGTAAATGACTGGAAGTTCGTCAAACCCGTATTTATAGAAGATTCCATTTATGTGGATCTGGAAACGAAGGAAACCAAAGCCCTGCCGCGCATCGGCGGAGGCTCAGTGACGATTTCACTGGAAGTGAAAAATCAAAATGATGAAGTATGCCATCGCGGCTCGTGGACCGTGTTGATGATGAGCAAGCCAAAGTAATATTGTCCCCCCGGCACCGACCCACCGGGGCAAGTGTGGACTACGCCGCCCAGGACAAATATATTTATTTGATCAAAAAAGAGTATTGATAATCTAATGACTAACGACGAAAAAGATAACAACAAGGAAGAAGAAGAGAACCAGCAGTACATCCGACGACTGTTGGATTCAGAAGCAGAGACTCGTGCTGAGCCTGCCATCGAACCAAAACCGGAAGAACCTCCGAATCAGGAGGGTACTACGCGTGTCAGCCCACCGCGGCGGACACCTGTACCCAACCTTGAAACGGATCGAAACCCGCCGCCAATAGCCCTTGATAAAGATAACATGCCACTGCCACGCCGCGTGGATGAAGTCGATATGGACGGCACGCGCGTCACGCCGGTCGCATATGGAGCATCGAGCCGCCCGAGGGGCAACACCCAAACGCGTCGCACTGTTCCGCCCAGCGAGCCGCCATCGCAAACCATATTAACTGGTTGGAGAGATTACGGAGGCTGTTTTGTGCGCCTCCTCATCCTCGCATTATTTGGCGTGGTCGTCCTCACCATTATCGGCGGGTCGGCATTGCTTTTTTCGTATTATTCGATCGCGCGCACATTGCCCAGCGTTGAAGATCTGCAAACGCGCGCCTCCCAGTTTGAGACCACGCGCATACTGGATCGTAATGGAAATTTGCTTTACGAGATCCTTGACCCCAACGCGGGGCGTCGCACGTTTGTAACCCTCGATAAGATTTCCCCCGCTCTCCTCGCAGCGACAATTGCCACCGAAGACAAGGATTTTTACAATCACCCGGGCTTTGACCCCGCCGCGATCATCCGCGCTTTATGGGAAAACTATCGCACAGGTGGTCAGGGTGGCGGCGCATCGACGATCACACAACAACTGGCACGTGCGCTTTTGCTCTCTCCCGAAGAACGCGCCGAACGGACCTATTCCCGCAAAGCGCGCGAGATCATCCTTGCGGCAGAAATCACACGTCGTTATTCCAAGGACGATATTCTTGAACTTTATCTTAACGAGATCTATTATGGCAATCTTGCCTACGGAATCGAAGCCGCATCTGAAACCTATTTTGCCAAGACCGCCAATCAACTTACGCTGGCTGAGGCATCCTTCCTGGCTGGCCTCCCACAATCCCCATCTGTATATGATATTTACACAAACCGCGATGTGACCCTTGTCCGCCAGCAGCAAGTGCTGGTGTTGATGTATGGGCTGAGCCAGGTGAATGGCTGTATCAAGGTCAGCAACAGCGAGGTGCCGATCTGCGTGGATGAAACCGCGGCAGTGGATGCCGCCAATGACATAAAAAGCCGCGTCTTCAATTCGCCGAACATCGATACGCGCTATCCGCATTGGGTTAACTTTGTGCGCTCACAATTGGAAGAACAGTACGACGCGCAAACGATCTATCGTTCAGGCTTTATCGTTTACACGACTCTCAGCCCAACGCTTCAAGACGAGGCCCAGAGGCTGGTCACAGAACAGGTAGCCCTACTCGCTGACAAGAACGCGCACAACGGCGCTCTGGTTGCAATTAAACCTTCCACAGGCGAGATCCTTGCCATGGTGGGCTCACCCGACTTTAACAACGTAGCCATCTCGGGCCAGATCAACATGGCAGACAGCCCCACGCGTCAGCCTGGTTCATCCATCAAGCCGATCAATTATGTGGCGGCCTTCGAAAAAGGCTGGACCCCATCCACTTTGATCTGGGATGTGCCCAGCGAATTCCCACCCTCGGGTGACCCAAACGATCCGCGTGAACCGTACAGACCGGTTAATTATGATGGACGCTTTCACGGGCCAGTGACTGTACGCACGGCGCTCGCAAACTCGTTCAATATGCCGGCCGTAAAAACGCTGGCCTTCGTCGGCATCTACGATAACCCGAACACACCCGAAAAAGAGGGGATGATCTCAATGGCTGAGCGGCTGGGAATCACCAGTTTTACACGACCAGACTACGGTCTGTCCCTGACGCTGGGCGGCGGCGACGTCAGCCTGATCGATATGACGTCTGCCTTCTCCGTCTTCGCAAATGGCGGCAAAAAAGTCCCGCCCGTCGCCATCCTAAGGATCGTGGATTTTCAGGGTAATGTTGTGTATGAATATCAGCCTCCACAGGGAGAACAGGTGATCCGCGCGGAACACGCCTTCCTGATTTCCTCCATCCTTTCAGACAACGAAGCGCGCGCGCCCATGTTCGGGCGCAACTCGCTGCTCAACCTCCCATTCGAGGTGGCGGCAAAGACAGGTACCACCAACGACTTCCGCGATAATTGGACGCTTGGCTACACTCCCGACCTTGTGACTGGCGTTTGGGTCGGCAATGCCGATTACACTCCCATGGTCAATACAACGGGTCTCACAGGCGCGGCACCGATCTGGTCGTCCTTTATGCAATATGCCGTGCCTATCGTCAGCAATAATGCACCCACGTCGTTTGCGATCCCACCGGGCATTGTTCAAACGATCGTGTGTGCCAGCTCGGGTGCTGAGCCTTCGCAATGGTGCCGCGGCGGCCAGCGTAATGAGTTCTTCGCCAGCGACCAACCTCCACTGCCACGCGGGCAGGATCTGCTGCGTCAGGTCAACATTGATACGTGGACCGGGCTGGTGGCCGGAGATGCCTGCAAGGATTTCGTCGAAGATGCTTTGGTTATGAACGTCACAGATCCATGGGCGCGCAAGTGGCTCAAATCTGGTGATGGACGTAACTGGCTGGAAGCGAATGATATGCCGCGCAATCCGTTCTTTGCGCCGGACCGCGAATGCACTTCAGCTGACCCGCATCCCATCCTTGAGTTCAGCAATCTGGCTGATGGCACTGTCGTCACTGAAAGATCCCTGCCCGTTCAAGGCGTCATCAACGTCGCCAACGGGGGCTTTGACAAATGGCAGCTTGAGTATGGCGTTGGGCCAGACCCCGCTGAGTGGATCCTGCTTGCAGAAGGTACAAACGCCTTTACCCAACAATCTCTGATCTACACCTGGGATCTAACCAACATCACGGATAGCAATCTCTCACTGCGACTGTATCTCTCCAATGGAGAGGATTTTTATGCGGAACGCCGCGTCAACCTGACCCTCAACTTCCCCACTCCGACCCCAACAGTGACTCCCACCCCAACCCTGTCGCCGACAGCTGCCCCACCGACAGTGATTCCTACAACTGGGATTCCCCCCACGCCTACCGAAAGCCTGACTCCTGCCCCCACCGTCCCAACTGGCACCCCGATCGTGGTAACGCCGACGAATACGCCTTAGATTTTTCGTTTGCAAAATACTATCATCATAATTCCCTGCGCTGTTTACCTATAGATTTTTAAGGCAGCGCAGGTCTTTCTTGTACAACACGCCGCCGAGGACGGCGGCTTGAGCCTTTTAAGGCAAACATGACGATGTTAGTCGGAATCATAGAAGGATTAGTAAAATGAAACTTCCAAAAAGGCCGCTGCTTTTTCTTCTCCTAACTATCTTTGTCGCATGCTCCTTGATAGGTACGATTAGCTATGTACAGTACAGGACAGGCAAGCAACGGTACAATGATTTCTTGCTCGCTGAGCATAAAACAATATCCATGTTCGATGCTCTTAATGAGGATGTAGTCGAGAATCTCCCAGAATTGCCAGCTGGCTCGACGATAGAGGAACAACAGTCAGTTGGTATAGATGCTCCATTGTATGAGCATGGTCGATGGCTATGGATGAAAATCACGACTACTCAAACGACAGAAGATGTTTTGGAATATTATGGCTCATATCTTTTGGACAACGGTTGGCAGGAAAATACCAATCTACAAGCATTTGAAACGGTATTCTATTATAGAGGAACAAGTTGTATTCAAATTGACCCTCCAATCAATCAAAATAGATACTATCGAATCCTAATATGGCATGACTTTAGAAACCAAAGCTTTAGTCCTCAGTTACCTGAGCCAGATATTATGTCTCAGTTTGAGATGGGCATGACCAATTTTGCAGCATGCCCGTAGGGCAGAATAGCCTGGTCCTAAACGAAACTTTATATTTCCCTCACTCCCCAATTTAAAAGACTGACTGCTCAAATTCGATGGGATGGGCGTCAGTGGCCAGCAAGTGACCAATGCCAAACTGCGTCTCTCCTCCGCAACTGGTTATAATACTGGCAGCAACGCACACGCCGTAGGACGCTCTGGCGAATTATTTTGCTTATAGATGGAGACACGCAATGAACATCCAGGATATCCTCCTCATTTACGAATACAACTACTGGGCAAATAAACGTATCCTTGCATCAAGCGCCAATGTCACACAGGAACAATTTGATGCTCCTGGGTCCTTTCCTTATGGCGGCTTGCGCGGCACCCTGCTCCACATCCTTGACACGGAATGGGGCTGGCGCGGATTGTTCCAAAGTATAGACTCGGCTTCTGAATTGCTCGAGGTCGATTTCCCGACCCTTGTCGCCTTCGAAGCACACTGGCGCGAAGAAGAGACAGCTATGCGCGCCCATCTTGCAAGCCTCAGCGATGAAGATATGGAAAGTCATCTGATATACACCACAGACACAGGGATCAAACGCGACCGCATTTTATGGCATTGCCTTTTGCATGTTGTAAATCATGGCACACAACATCGCGGTGAAGCCGCCGCGTTGCTCACAGAGTACGGTCACTCACCGGGCGACCTTGATTTCACGGTATTTCTGAATGACGTAAATTCGTTGGTCGAGTAGCCCGAATGCTTTTAGAGGGCATATCGAGACCACCAGGCTGGAATATATAATATGAATGGACAAACCCGCGCAAACATAAAACCAGGCATACAGGTGCTGATCGTATTGAAACAGGACCAACGCACTGGCAAACTGACCAGGGGTATCGTCCGGGATATCCTCACCAAATCCCCGAATCACCCGCACGGCATCAAGGTCCGTTTGGAGAGTGGTGAGGTGGGTAGAGTGAAAGAGATCCTGGATGATCAGGATAATTCATGAAGCACAAATGAGTCTCGTGAAAAACAAACCCTTTTACAGTGCGGTTACAAATGAAAACTAGGGAATTGCCTTAATCCCAAAACTTGCACTTCCAGAATAAATCCCTGATAATTGAACCAGTAGATCAATGACACCGCATCGAACAAAATTATCCATCTGGTTCATTACCCTTACGCTGATCCTTGCCTGCATCCCGTCTCTTGCCACTCCTAATCCCGTCCCTACAAGCGACCCCAATGAGATCCACACATTTATTGCACAGACCGCCAATGCTGCGTCCACACAAACAGTGGCAGCAATCCCAATGTCCACATCCACGGCAACCTTTACCGCCACTCCTCGCAATACGTTTACACCCGAACCGAGCGTCACCCCTTTCCAGACGTTTATTCTTCCCAGCCCGACCCCCCTCATAAGGATTCAATATTTCCGCGTCAAACATGACAGCCAGCTTGCCATGTACAACTACAAATCGCGCACTGCGGATAAAAATTGGGACGGCGGTGGCCAAACGCCTGAAGTTGTGCCGCTGTTCGCGCTGCCAAAACTCTCATCAGCAACAAACAGGACAAGATTGGATGGGACATGGGAGACTCTGATCGAGCTACTTAACAATAACCATGAAGACAAATTGAGATATCTGCAGGCGAATAATTCGGCCTTATTCAACTCGTCCGGATTTCCCCAATTAGAAAGCCTTACGATGGGCGGGAATATCATTCTCTTGGATGAAATACGCGGCGAATGGGGCAGAGTGCATACACTTAATTACAATAACCAGCCTGATCTGGTGGGAGTTAACTATGTTACCAGGCCAGACCTGATTCATAAGTTTGTTGTGGTGGGTTGGAGGAAGGACTCTAAGACGACGGTGATCATCAACCCCCCACGGGGAGATTTATACTGGCCCCTGGTGACCGCAGAACCTGTATGGATTGAAATGAGCAGGCTCGAAAAATTCCCAGACCTGCCAATGGTTGTCACTGCCAATACCACCCTATATATCCAAAAGACGCCGGGGCCAAGGAATGACCCAACTGAATCACGACTGGAGGCTGGCGAGACTGCCAGAGTGGTTGATTATTTTCCGTCCGCTTCCAATGTGTGGGGTAGATTACAAGGCGGCGGCTGGATCGCCCTACTTTGGTACAACGGTAACGCAACCACGCCCTATCTCACATCCTGGAAAATGGAAACCGTCCCACCTCCCCCTCATCCTCTTGAATAACTCACCTTAGACAAAATTCCTTGTGTATTTCGTAAGGGCGACCCGTCGAGGTCTGGCAGGATGTTTTACTCCCGCTGGGCAGGTCGCCTCTACTGCCTAATGCTAAAAGGAAGAAAAGGAAATTATCATGATCCGACAACTTGCACACCTTAACTTTGTAACCAATGATCTTCCCGGTATTATTGACTTTTATGTCAATAAACTTGGCATGAAGGTCAAGTTCACCTTGAATAACGAGGAAGGTCAGCCGTTCGGGTATTACTTTGAATGTGGCAACACCACCTTCCTTGAATTTTTCGACCAAACGATGGCGGCTGAAGTCTGGGGCGGAAAAGTGGAGGAACTCACCCTCGGCACTCGTTACAAGCATTTCTGTCTCGAAGTGACCGGGCTGAGTGAATTTTGCCTGGATTTGAAAAGCAAAGCTGTGGATGTCTCTGAAATTTCCATGGGGATGGACAACGCCCGTCAGGCCTGGATCGCTGACCCGGATGGAAACCAGATCGAGCTAATGGAATACGGTCATTCCAGCCTGCAGCTTACAGGACAGCCAACACAGTAAGAAAACCATGCTCGATTGTTTCAGTAAGGCATGGAAACATCATTTCTCAATTATGACCAGATCGCAGACAACTATAACCAGCGCTACCCTTCCGCTCAGAACTGGGAGCGTGGGCAGGCTTTGCTGAATTTAGCAAAGCAAAACCATGCGCGTCAAATTCTGGAAGTTGGAATTGGTACAGGCTACTGGCTTAACCTGCTTCAACAGGTGACCCCGGAGCTGTTCGGGCTGGATTATTCGCTGGGCATGCTCAGACAGGCCCAGAAACAACCGGTTCCACTGGAACTGGCGCGGGGTTCCGCCATTCAACTTCCCTACCGCGATCATTCATTTGACCTCATTTATTGCGTGGATGCCATCCATCACTTTGGCGATCACCGCGCTTTTATCGCGGAGGCCCTCAGGGTTCTGAAACTAGGTGGCACTCTGGCAGTCATCGGCCATGACCCGCACGAAGGGAGCTCCAAATGGTATATCTATGATTATTTCAACGGAGTCTATGATACTGACCTGAGGCGTTACCCCTCGGGCAGATCCATCCTCAAGTGGATGGAGGCGGGGGG
This sequence comes from Anaerolineales bacterium, assembly GCA_045402985.1. Classification (GTDB taxonomy): domain Bacteria; phylum Chloroflexota; class Anaerolineae; order Anaerolineales; family Villigracilaceae; genus Defluviilinea. The sequence goes on along the minus strand of JAXIPJ010000224.1, from coordinate 518 downwards.
CTTCCATAATATTTCAGCATCCAACGTGGAACATATCCAGAATATCCATGTTGGGGAAAGCGTGTTAAATGACCCGTTCATCGCACATAACGCCACCTCACAACTGGCTTTATTGAGCAATGAAGAATACGAGTCGGGTCTTGCAAAAATAAGAGTTGCGCTCAAAGATGCAGAGACACGAAGTGAAAGTATTGTCTTTAGTTCCGATATTTACGTCAAAATGTTTCTCGGATACAAACCTCTTTTAACTGCTTAGAATCTGATGCGCTTGATGGGGCCGCGGTGCTCCAGGTCGCGTTGCGATTTGAAAACGCGTCAGAGGGAGATATGTTCCATTAACGGCTGGCCGGCTCCAGCATGGAAAGAGGCGAAAGTCTACAAGATCAGGCTGGGGGATATCATTGATCCAGCGTCTATTTTCTGGATGAAATCCCCATCCCATATCAATTGTGAAATTTAGAATGGCTCGCCTAACGAACGATCACCGCATCGAGCGTGCCTTTCGAATTATTACGTCC
>JAXIPJ010000194.1:0-3496 GCA_045402985.1 Anaerolineales bacterium | reverse complement strand
TAAAAATCGATTTGGATTCATGTGGGTGGAGATGGGACCGCGTGATTGGGAAATATACGTCCGTATTCGAAATCTCGTAAGCAGTGCATTATTGAGAACCATGCTGGTGCAACAAAGGGAACAGGCACAACATGAAGTGGAACGTCTGCTCCAGGAAGCGCGTGAACGCGCCTCAGAACTGGCAGTTGCCAAAGACTGGGCAGAAAGAACTGCAGCCGAGAATGCGAAATTGTATTCAAGCGAGCAAGCGCGCCGGGGCGCCGCGGAAGCGCTAGCGAAGTCATCACGCTTACTTTCCACACTGGCAACTGTGGGTGAAGTGCCACAGCAGATCGTGGCGCATTTATCACAAGTGGTTAAGAACGAACGCTGTACCTTGTTCCTTGAAGATGTGAATGGCGTGCCACGCTTGCGCGCACACCAGGGACTGCCAAAGGATGCCCCGGTAAATGAGTTAAGTTATAGAGTAAACGGCACAAATATTTATCATATCATCGCGAAACAATCCGAACCGATGACAGTGGGCGACGTAAAAAACATGCAGGGCTGGGTGCAGTCTGAGTGGCTCCCGGAAGATCACTCCTGGCTGGGTGTGCCACTTTACGCAAAGAATAAGGTGATTGGTATGCTGGCGCTCAGCCGAAAAGAAGCGTCGGCATTCAATCAGGATGATGTTCTGCTGGCAACCACATTCGCCTTGCAGGCCTCCATTGCGCTCGAGAATGCGCGGCTTTACGATGACCTGAATCGCTTCAATCAAATGATGGAACGTATGGTGGAGCAACGCGTGGAAGAGCTCAACAATGCCTATCGCACGCTTGAGAAGCTCGATAAAAATAAAAGTGATTTTATTCAGGTGGCTGCCCATGAACTGCGTACCCCGCTGACAGTGATCAAGGGCTACATGGGCATGATCAAATCTGCGCCTGCCTTGCAGAGCAATTCCGGGCTGGTACAAGCCATGGAAGGCGTTCTGCAGGGAACGGATCGTCTGCATCAGATTGTCAACAGCATGCTGGATGTGGCGCGCCTTGAAAACCAGGTATTGTCCCCTCACCTTGAAACAGTGACTCTGGGACCCATTCTGCGCCTCATCCAAAAAGATTATGCCAGCGACCTGGCGATGCGTAAACTCGACCTTCGGATCGACCCGGACATCAATTCCGCTCCTACCGTCCTGGCGGACTCTGAATTACTGCAAAAAGCAATTGACAGCGTTGTGGTTAATGCCATCAAGTTCACGCCGGATGGTGGTTCCATCACCATTAGCACGGGACAGGTCAATGTGAATGGGCACGGCGACTTTTGCGAGATCCGCATCCGCGACACTGGCATCGGGATCGACCCTGCCAACCATAAGATCGTCTTTGAAAAGCTATATCAACTGGGCAAGGTGGAATTGCATTCTTCGGGCCGCACCAAATTCAAAGGCGGCGGACCGGGCCTGGGTCTCGCCATCGCGGCGGGTATTGTCAAGGCGCATAAGGGGAAGATCTGGGTGGAAAGCCCTGAATATGACGAAGAGAAATTGCCAGGCAGCACCTTCTTTATTCAGATCCCCATTGCAAAATAGACATTCTGACTTCTTGTCCACTAATCTATGCCAATCTGCGCGAATTTTTATGCAGAGTGGCACAAATCTGTCCTGAACCTGTCGAACGATTACTTATTGGTCATGGTTATTTAAGGGGAGGATAGTATTATTAATGGCAGTTCCTCATATAAATGAGATGTTTCAACTCCCAACTAAAAATTAAAAGGACACAGCATGAGAGTCAAATCCATTTATCACTTGCTTGACGCGAGCTTCTGTCTTTTAATTATTTTTTATGGGGTTGGTCAAAATGTGGTCAAGGCAGATGCCTCTTTTGAACCGGCAAACGTCGGGTTTCGACAAATAGCAACTGGCTTAACCCAGCCTGTCTTCATAACCAATGCGGAGGATGGATCTGAACGATTGTTCATTGTTGAAAGAGCCGGGCTCATCCGTATCGTTAAAAATGGAGTGTTGTTATCCACGGCTTATCTTGATATCCGATCCATTGTGAATTCAACAGGCAGCGAACAGGGGTTACTGGCGCTGGCATTCCACCCGAATTATGAAAGCAACGGCAGGTTTTATACAGTACACACAATTCAAAACGGTTCATTGGTTTTATCCAGCTTCACGCGCTCTTTAGTTAATCCCGACCTGGCAGACGCAAACAGCAGAGTCACCTTGCTGACGATCGCTCATCCGACGAATCAAAACCACAATGGCGGCACGCTGGCTTTCGGTCCAGATGGATATTTGTATTGGTCCACAGGTGATGGAGGCGGTAGCGGCGATCCATCCAATAACGCGCAGAATCTCAACAGGAGTTTTCCAATGGATTATGCATCTAGTCCTCATTCTTAGGGAGGGAATTATGAAGAGGTTGAAGCCGAAGAGGTTGTGAATTGAACAGGGATTGCAGTGTAACTTTTCCCTATCTCCCGGAATCACGCAATATGGTAACCTCTACATTCATGCCGTGTCATGGTATGGCAAATCATAATCCGAATTAAGGAGTTCTTCATGCCTTTCAAGAATCGCAATTCGTATATTCTAAATTTTGCACTAATTTTGGCGTTACTGGGTGGGATGTTTGGGGTAGAGCTGACCAAGGCAAGCGCTGAGACAGATAAGTTCCTCTCGCCTGCTGGTTTTCTAAATCCAGACGGAATGTTGAAACTGAACCACAGCGTTTCTGGCTTGATTAACTTGCAAGGTTGGAATGTTATGGTTGATGACGAGCGCGGTCCTATTTTCTCTGCCAAAGATAGTGAACCAGCTTCTCCAATTATGTTATCGGCTCCAGGGGAGTGGTCTGCTTTGGGTAGTAATCTCGCAGGCAACGATGGCGCGCTCAACAACGGCGTTAGCGCAGTTGCTGTCGACGGAACAAATGTATATGTGGGAGGCGGGTTTACTGACGCGGGTGGAATCGCGACAGCCGATTACATTGCAAAATGGAATGGAGCCAATTGGTCCGGGCTTGGCTCAAACGGTGCTGGAGATGGCTCATTAAACAACTTCGTCAACGAGATAGTGGTGAGCGGAAGTAATGTGTATGTAGGTGGAGAGTTTACAAACGTCAACAATAATGGTACAACACTGAATGCAGCCGACTATATCGTTAGATGGGATGGATCAAACTGGTCAGCGTTAGCAGATAATGGATCAGGAGATAGTTCACTAAACGGTTATGTTAGTAGCATTGCGGTAAATGGGACATCAGTATACGTCGGGGGACTGTTCCAAAATGTGAACAATAAAGGTACAAGCCTGACTGCAGCAGATTACATTGCCAAATTCGATGGCGCGAATTGGTCATCTTTAGGGAGTAATGGCGCAACTAATGGATCGATTAACAATGTAGTCGCTGATATAGCAGTGAGCGGCTCGAACGTATATGTTGGAGGAGGCTTTACCAATGTTAACAATGGCGGCACGACGCTAAGCGCAGCCGATTAT
>JAXIPJ010000286.1:0-3361 GCA_045402985.1 Anaerolineales bacterium | reverse complement strand
TTGCGCCATGCGATACCTTCTTCATCTTCAATCCCTTTGGGCGAGAAACCATCCACCACACCAAGAATGCCGCGTCCCTGTTCGGTCTGTGCCACGATCACCTCGGTCGGGTTGGCGGTGGCGCAAAATATTCGCGCCACCTCCGGCACGTTCTTGACCGCGTTCAGAATATTGATCGGGTAAAACCCCTCGCCCAAAAACAGAATGAACGCATGGCCCGCCCCGATAGCCTCTGCATTCTTCTTCGACAGGTCGATCATATCTGCGTCTGTGCCCGTCCAGCGGATAAGGCATTTCCCCGAAGCCTCGCAGAATGCCAGCCCGAACTTGATTCCGGGTACCGCGCCGACCAACGTCTCATGGATATCTTCGACAGTTTTGATAAAATGCGACTGGCCCAGAATGAAGTTAATGGTTTCAGGCTTTTCGATCTTGATGGTTTGGATGTCCATGAGTACCTCGTTCGATTGCCGACTGTATAAATCCATGATACAACAAAACCAGAATCCAGACAAATATGAAAACAAAGATCTATTTCTTCGCTCCACTGATTGTCGTCATTTTGATGTCTTGTTTCAGCGTGCCTATTGTCACGCAAACAGCTTTGCCTCCCACACCAACAGCGAGCGCTCTTCCAACCTCAACTTCAATCCCGACGCAAACGTCAACAACCACCCCTTCACCGACTGCCATGCCAAAGCCACTTGTTCCGAACTTTGAGCATATCGCTATCATCATGTTCGAGAACAAGGAGTTCGGTTCGGTCATTGGCAATTCACTCATGCCAAACTACAACAAGCTTGCCCGCGAATATACCTTGTTAACACAGTATTACGCGGTCACACATCCGAGCTTGCCGAACTATATTGCTTTCATTGGTGGTGATACCTTTGGCATTGATTCCAATTGCAATGATTGTTTTATCAACGCGCCCAGTCTGCCGGATTACGTCGAAGCCAGTGGGCGCACATGGAAAACCTATCAGGAGGATATGCCCAGTCCTTGCTTTCTTGGAGACAAAGGGAATTACGTTCAGAAGCATAATCCATTTATTTATTTTGACCCGATTCGTCTGGACGCCGAGCGCTGTGAACAGAATATCGTTCCCCTCACGGCGCTTCAAACGGACCTGGAGGCGGGCACGCTTCCGAATTTCAGTTTCATCAAACCGAACCTCTGCAATGACTCCCACGACTGCGAGCTGGATATCTCCGATGCCTGGCTGACGAACCTGCTTGGGTATCTCGTCCCAGCTTTGGATGCAACAGGTGAATCGTATTTCATTGCTATGTTGTTTGAAGAGGGGCAGGGAAATCATTCCTGTTGTGGCTTGCCATTAGAGGCTGGCGGACGTGTCCCTGTTGTTCTCTATTCACCACTTGTAAAAAATGGTTTTGAGGATGCTACCCCCTATACCCATTACTCTCTGTTAAAGACAATCTCCGCGGCATGGGGCTTGCCTTATCTCGGTCACGCGGCGGAGGATAGTCACGTGCTCATCGTCGCGCCATGGAAATGATATGACGTGGCGCGGAATGTCATCCCACTCTCTCAAAGAAAACAAGCAGGGTGGTTCCATATTTGCGCTGCTCAAACTCCTCCAAATTTTCCAACGATAATGATTTATATTCCTTCGGCGCGATCTGCACAACAACCCAGCCATCATCGCTGAGCCACTGCGTATTTTCGTCCACCAACTCCAATGCCTTGATCCACATTTCCTTATATTGCGGCGGCGCGATATAGATGTATTCAAATTGCCTGTCTGACGCTGCAGATAATAATGTAAACGCATCGCCTCTGCGAATTTCACTTTGACCTGAAAACCCGCAGTGTTCAACGTTGAATTTTATCGTTTCTATCGGCGTGCGATTCGCATCAGTGAATCGAACAAAGGTTGCGCCGCGGCTCAATGCTTCAATGCCAATTGCTCCCGTGCCGCCAAACAGATCCCACCAATTCGAATCGATCACATCACCCGCAAGAATGTTGAACAAGGCCTCTTTCACGCGGTCGGTTACCGGGCGCGTCATTTCGCCCGGCACAGACTTCAACTTTCGGCCCTTCGCTTTTCCAGCGATTACCCGCAAACTCATTCCACACTCTTTCTTGCTATAACGATATTTCCATGCGACGCGATCACCGGGACGACGCAGCCTGTGCCGAGGATGAATCGTTTGCCGCCCGTCTGCTGGATGGCATCCGCCACTTCTTCCTGGACCTGGGCCTGATCCCGATACACCAAAGTATCCTGCCTGATACCGCCACAGACCGCGCCTGCAAAAATCTCTTGTGCCTCAGCCAGTGACGGGTGTGATTCGCGGTCATGCCAGTTGATGATCTGAAATGGAAATTCATTCGCCAATTCAAAATGGACCTGGTTTCCATGCAGGTGAAGCATATTACACCAGAGGTCGCGCGCAGGTCCAAGGGCTTGCATATCAAAGATCAGCCCGAATAATTTGTACTCTTCATAACTCAGGATATTTGCCTGCGCGTGTTGAACTGCGTAGAAAATACCATCAATGCCTGTCCCACGCGCGGCTTCCACAAAGCGACGCGTGGTCTCTGCAATTGTTTTCAATCCTTTGAGCACAGAACTTGGACGGTTCCGCAAATGTTCCAGCAATACATCGTTGCCCGCCAGATTCTTAGCCTGTGCCAATGGGCTGAAGATTGTCTGCAGCAGGGGTGTATCAGAGCCCAGCTGCGCGCGGATCAAACGGAGGCAGGCCAATTGTCCCGCGAGATGCGGCGCGTTGGGTTCCAAGATCGGCAGGCTTTCCCAATCACGCGCGTCGTGGATCACGCGCTGGGTATATCGTCTGGTGCCTTCCGTATCGCCGACCCATTCATCGTCCACGCCCCAATCTTTTACACTGAACGATGACGCAGGAGTGACCTTAACGAGATCAAAATCATAATTGCTCTGGAAATGCAGAGTGGCATTCGCGAGAGTTTCAGGAGACTGATCGTCAACTGGAAAGTGCCGCCACAAGGCGACGGGGGGACGGTCAACCGTTTCGCCTTTGATGGCAGCCTGGATGCGTTCACGATGTGTAGTCATGGGATCCTTTTGATGAGACAAAAAACCGCGTCGCCGCGACCGATTTGCAGAACGGTCTCTGCGTCTTTGAATACTCTGCGATCTTCGTTCGTGCGCGTGTTGACGAGAACATAATCACCAGTTTTTACTTCATTGACTGCCCCGCGCAGTTCATGAATGTTCGTTTCAGCATCTGTATAGTATTCGGCAATATATGCCTCGCGATGGACGTAAAGGTTGATTGGTGCATCGAGTCTTTTGTCAAGTTTTTCAACCGCTTCTTTGTAGCACGTGAGCCAATAGTCCGTTTCATAA
>JAXIPJ010000161.1:0-2073 GCA_045402985.1 Anaerolineales bacterium | reverse complement strand
CAACTATGATTTATACAGACTCATGCTGTCAAACGTCCCTGTGCGGGGTGTTATACAGAGTTACTCTGTATAACAGACTATCTGCAAATTCATGGTACCCGAAAGGCAAAAAAACACCGAAGCTCATCTCTGGCTTCAGCGGGCCGCAACGCAAAATGTTAGCGGGGCTGATTTTCCCTCTCCATGATCTGTCCATCTGATAATTGCAACACCCCATCCACATATTCATCCACTAACCGGTCGTGCGCGGTTCAACCGCTTGTTATCCGGCTGTTACCCTTCCGAAGAACTTTAGCTTCAATCACGTTGATATCGGGATGATCGCATTCGCAACGATTCCATATGCTCCGCCATCCAGTCTTGGAGGCGTCACACCCTGAGCGCTGAGCATGCTCTTGATCTGCTCGCGGTGTTCAGCCGCATGGCTAATGGCCGCAACCATGACAACCCAAGGCTCGATGGAGTACCCATCATCTTGAATTTGGGTCTGCAGATATTCGCTGGTCTCGTCTCGTGCCAATGCCACCAGCCCTTCTCCGCTCATCTTCGCAGACTCAAGCAACTCGGCAAAGGTTGAGGGAGCCTGCCAATCGAAGCGGGGTCCCATACTGGTCAGTTGGGACAAGTAAATCTGCTGCCCATCCATGAGATGCCATAAGGTGAGACGAATGCCGCCCTTCGTGGCGGACTGGGGTTCAGCATCGAGTTGCTCGTCACTGAGGGTGGCGCAAGCCTGAATGAGCTGGAGGTTCGCCCAGTGGTTGTGCTCAAATAACCTGGCAAGAATATTCGCGGTCATCAAGAGACTCCTTCCTTAACGAGACGACCTGACTTTCACTCCCACACCGAAGCGAAGTGGAAACCGATAGCCTTATGCGCTTCTATGCCGTGATGCGACTTCTATCCCTGCGACGCGCGCCGTTGGATCGCTGCCTGGGCTTCAAGGAACGGTCGCTCAAGATAGGCTAAGTGATCGTCTTCGCCATGGTGATGGGTGACTGTGCCCGGTGGGTGATGGTGAGCCGTCTGCCGGATGTAGGCAAGCCCGCCGTCAATCAACGTGAGCATGTACTGAGCGGCATCCTGATCGAATAGCCACCACTCATCGTCCACCGCGACGTAAATCGGCGAAGTGTGCGCGAACATGCCGCGCCGCCATTCGTCATGATGATGCCGCGCACCGGCGTCTGGTCGGCCACAGCGAGCTGCCAGCCAGGTGTGGCCATCAACTTTGAGCGACGTTTTCAGGTGCAGACGGCGCGCGCCTTTAGCATCCTCTGTCGAGGCGACGACGCGCCCCTGCTGCACAATCTCCAGGTTGTGCAGAGGAAAAATAGATTCGGCAATCGCTTCCACTTCCACCGTTCCGCCGCCGCGCGGCAGTTGCAGCGTGTCCCCGAGGCTCGCGCCGTTCACACTCAAGTGAATTATCGGCCCACCGCTCAGGAAAGTACGACCGGCGCGCACCGCCCGGCACCAGCTCTCATACGTGAACTCCTCATCGTCCGGCACTTGTGCATACGTGCGATACAGCCCGACCGGCACGCTACTGTACATTTTGTCTGTGCCGCCGACGAGCGGCAGCCGATAACCACAATTGAGATAGCGGTAGTATTCCAGGTGCTCGTAGTTCCCGTGATTAATCATTTCTACCGCGTCGGCGCGGCCTGTCGCGATCAGCACTGCGGGTTCGCAGTTCGGGTTCGGTAAATGCGGAATGATCACGGTACCGCCCTGGGCGTGGCAGGCGTCCGCCCAATAGGCCATCGTCTCCTCCAGCGCGCCTCCCAATTCCGCCTCGTCCGGTCCATCAGTACACCACGGCATCACGGGTTCCTTCAATCCCCAGAGCGTCAGGTGTCCGAGCATGTGCTGCCGATTTTCCTGCGAGCAATAGACGATGGTGTTACCACCATTCGTCACCGACGCCCCGAGGGCGTCCTCAGTATTCGTGAAGAGATGACCCCATTGCGATTGCAGCAAGTTGACGACGTTCAAGTCTTCGCCCTGCGCCTCGCGATGCGCGCTGTTTGCGCCGAGGAAATGTACGTGCGAGTCGCCACTGAACCAGCG
>JAXIPJ010000021.1:0-4127 GCA_045402985.1 Anaerolineales bacterium | reverse complement strand
AAAATTGGGACACGGCTCTTGACTTGAATCTTCGAGCGCCGTTTCTGCTCTCGCAAGAGGCATCGAAAAAAATGACGGATAACGACTCCACGCTTTCTGCGCGCCTACATCAGTGATGTTAACGATGAGCCCACCACCAGTCATTTTTTTCGATGCCTCTTGCGAGAGCAGAAACGGCGCTCGAAGATTCAAGTCAAGAGCCGTGTCCCAATTTTCGATGGACAGCGCGTCTACATTTCCGTTGGGCATAAAGGCGGCAGAGTTGACCAGAACATCGAGAGATTGGAGATTAGAGATAAGCGATTTGATTTGTACGGGATCGGTGAGGTCGGCTGGGGCGAGGAGTACGCGTCTTCCGTGGGATTCAATTTCCGCCTTGGTAAGAAGCGCCGCGTCCAATGAATGATGATAGTGGAGGAGGATGTCAAATCCCTGCTGCGCTAGAGTCAGGGCGAAGGTTTTTCCCAGTCTGTGTGCCGCGCCGGTAACAAGAGCGAGTGGGGACATGCAAGGATTGTAATTGGTAAATAAGGAAACAGGTAGACATGTATTGTCACATGTTTACCTGTATACCAATTTACTTACGGAAGTAATTGGAAACAAAGAACCAAATGTTGGCAGGGCGTTCTGCAAGGCGGCGCATAAAATATTGATACCATTGTGTGCCATATGGAACATAGACACGTACAGGATAACCCTCGTTTACCAACTGGTTCTGCAGATTGCGGCGTATGCCATAGAGCATTTGAAATTCGATGGCAGTTTTGGCGAGCCCGACCTTCTCAGCGTATTGTTTTGCGAAGGCAATGCGGTTTTCATCGTGCGAGGCGATTGCCACAAAGGGTGGAATGCGCCCATCCGCACTGACAGTATTCCCATCCATTTTGAGCGCGGCGTCTATCATGATCTTGGTCAGGAGGTCGTAATTCGCATCTGTATCCGCTTTCTTTGAATAAGCCTTATCGGGCGGCTCATTGTATGCGCCTTTGACCAGGCGGATACGCGTGCCCGCTTCCAGCAATTTGCGGATGTCCTCCTCAGTGCGAAAGAGGTAAGCTTGCAAGACCAGTCCCAAATGGCGCTGGTCGAAATCTCGTTCCAACATGGACTGATAGAGTGAAATCGTAATATCTGTGTAGGGCGTGTCTTCCATATCCACCCGCAGGAAGTTGTTGCACTTTTTTACCTGAGTGAGGATCTGCACCAGATTTTGCTGGCAGATGCGTTCGTCCAAACCAATGCCGATTTGGGTCAGCTTGATGGATACATTCGATTTAACATTCGCCTTATCTATTTCGTTTAAAACCAGAAGAATTTCATCTGTCGCTTTTTCTGCTTCGTCAGCCGTCGAAATGTTTTCCCCGAGGTGGTTTAGCGTGGCATTGAATCCGTTTTCATTCAATTCCCGGATGGCCCTGATTACATCCTCAGTTTTCTCCCCTGGAACAAACCTGGAGGCTGCATGCGATGCAAAACTCCAATTCGTGATCAGCTTCTGTGCCCAGGCGGCCTTTGAAAGAAAGATTAGTGATGAGCGCAGCATCGTTCCGTCCTGCCATTATTTTTTTTACCTGCGAGAGCCAGCCGTACACCACGCAGGATGCTGATTAATTCTAGCACAAAGGTCAAAAATGAGTGTGTTATACTTTTTTACCCGGAGGAAGTGTGAGAAATCGTCGTTCAATTCCCATCTTACGCGGCGCATCCGTCGCGCTGTTATCCGTTGCGCTTGTGATGGTCGTTATCGCCCTTATCGGCTACAGCCGCCAGCGAAATAACTATCCAGGCGGGATGACGATCGCCGGCGTGAAAGTGGGCGGTGTGGACCCTCAGATCGCGTCGCAGCGAGTGCTACAAGTCTACTCATCACCGATCGAAGTGCAGTATGGGGAGGCCATTATTCACATCCCTCCTTCGGTCGTGGGTTTTGAATTGGAGCTGGATACGATGATTGCGGCCGCGGACCTTGAGCGAACTGGCGGCTCATTCTGGGGGGGATTTTGGAACTATTTGTGGAACCGCGATCCCGAAGCCGTGGAAGTGCCGTTAAGTGCCACGATCGAGGATGAACGGCTGATCGCCTATCTCCAAAATGAGATCGCGACGCGCTATGATGAACCTCCGACGCCCGCTCAACCTGTTCCCGGAACTACAAATTTCTCCCCCGGCGCGCCTGGCAGAGTGCTGGATATTGACCGGGCAGTCCGCTTGATCGAAGATACGCTGCGCTCGCCCACCAACCGGACCGTCGTTCTCTCCTTCCAACGTAGCGCGGCGGCGCGCCCAACCATGCAGAATCTCGAAATCCTTTTGCAGCAAAACATCACGGTGGCAGAATTCGACGGTGTGATGGGTGTTTATCTGCTGGACCTGCAAACCGGGCAGGAATTGCACTTTGCAATGGATCAGGGAGAGCTTATTTCTGTAAACCCGGATGTCCCTTTTACAGCTTCCAGCACTATCAAGATTCCCATCATGGTTTCATACTTTATCAAATATGGACCCCCAGCAATTAATACTGAAGCAATGGAACTGATTCAAAGTGCAATGCAAACCTCTGAAAACGCCCTTGCCGATGTTTTATTGAACGAACTGGACCCGAACCGTGGGCCAATAATCGTTACAGATAACATGCGCAAAGTTGGCCTTGAGAACACCTTCCTGGCAGGCTTCTTCTGTAATGCAGAATTTCCCTGTCCGCTCTTGGAGAGGATCAGCACGCCAGCAAATCAACGTACGGATGTCTTTACCGACCCGGACCTGTTCAACCAGACGACGCCCTCTGAGGCGGGAATGTTGCTGGCGGATATTTATCAATGCGCCAACTCGGGAGGCGGCGCTTTGGTTGCGGCATTCCCAGATAAGATCAACAGCCAGATCTGCCAGCAGATGATCAGCTTTTTAGCCGGAGACAAGATCGGGGTCCTGATTGAAGCTGGTGTTCCTGAGGGAACGCAGGTGGCCCACAAACACGGCTGGATCACTGAGCCGAGTTCAGGTTTTATCCGTAATATCAGCGATGCCGCCATCGTTTATACGCCCGGCGGAAATTATGTGCTGGTGATCTACGCATATCATCCTGTGCAAACGATTTGGGAACCTGTCTCCGCACTTTTCGCCCAGATGTCCCAGGCGGTCTACAATTTTTACAACATACCCACTCAATAAGAGAGTTCGTATATAATCAGACCATGAGCGCAGCGCTTGGACTTTATCGTCTTCAACAGGTGGACAGCCAGATCGATCACATTCAAGCGCGTCTGAAGGTGATTCGGGAAACGCTCGAAAACGACCTTGAGATTCAGTCTGCAACGCAACAATTCACAGCGGCGGACAACACTTATAAAGATGCCCAACGCGCCTTGAAACAGAGTGAAGCAGAAGTTGAGAAACAACGCATCAAGATCGAACAAACCGAAGCCAGCCTTTATGGCGGGCGCGTCCATAACCCAAAGGAATTGCAGGATCTGCAAAAGGATGTCGCTTCTTTGAAACGATATCTTGAAACATTAGAAGAGCGCGAACTTGAGGCAATGCTTGTCGTAGAGACTTCAGAGAATCAATCCCAGAGCGCGAAGACACAGCTTGAGCATGTAAAGGCAGGTAAAAGTGACCAGAATCAAGACCTGACCCTGGAAAGCGAAGCACTTCATAAGAATCTTGAACGGCTGAATACCGAACGCCAGGCAGTGATCCGAGATATTGCGCAACAGGCCATCAGCACATACAACCAGTTACGCCAGCAGCGACGCGGGATCGCAGTAGTGACTCTCACCGACGCGGCCTGCGCGGCCTGTGGCACGACTCTGACACCCTCGCAACAGCAAACTGCACGTACAACCAGTCAATTGTTCCATTGCCCCTCCTGTGGGCGAATATTGTTCGCAAACTGATTCCGCGCTCGCTTCGACTTTAGATCTCGACGTTTTGCGTCTCACCCCTCCGCTCAGCGCGAGGTATCATAGATAACCATGCAGCTTCAACTTTTCTCGTTTATCGTAGGTTTTATAGTTGGCATCCTGTTCACATGGCTGCTCGGACGTGCGCGTCCTCTGCTTCAGCAAATACGCGCGGGCTGGAGCCAGCAACGCGAGGTTGCGCAGGTCCGTCGTACGAGCGGCCTGGAG
>JAXIPJ010000425.1:0-8429 GCA_045402985.1 Anaerolineales bacterium | reverse complement strand
GCTCTAGCCGCGCTAACTGTACTTAGCGCGCTATGGCGTTGGAACGATGTCATCTGGCCTTTATTGGTCTTATCGGATAGAAGTCTCTATACCATCACGTTTGGTTTAGCCATGGCTAGTCGCTCCCAGGGGATCTTTACCGGCGTGGCGCTGGCAACGTCCGCGATCGCGATCCTGCCTATTATGATCCTTTACCTTTTCCTTCAGCGTTATATTATCCGCGGGATCATGCTCACCGGGCTGAAAGGCTGACCTTGAACCATCCTCCCATTCTGCGCGTTGCGCATCGCGGCGCTTCGGCCCAATATCCTGAGAATACACTGCTTGCGTTTCGCCGTGCCATCGAGCAGGGCGTGGATGCACTGGAGTTGGATATTCACATAACCGCAGATGATGAACTGGTTGTTATGCATGACACTACATTAGACCGAACGACAAATGGTCATGGTAATATTCATGATCATAGCTTGAAGGAAATTCGGCAACTGAATGCCGGGCAGGGTGAGAAGGTTCCCCTCTTGTCAGAAGCGATTCAACTTGCTCGTGAGTCTCAGATACGATTATTTGTGGAGATCAAAGGCGCCACAGAGGCAGAAGGATTGGCGATAACGGAATCCACCGTCCGGGCGTTGGAAGCGGCCAGCTTTCTGAGTCAAGTCATTGTCACATCTTTTTCGGCGTCCGCTCTATTGCGCGCGAAAGCCATCCAGCCTGAAATATCTACCATGCTCGACCCATCGCCGCAGGATGGAACGCTGACACCGCGGCAGATCTGCGCGCAGGCATTGCAGGCTGGCGCAAATTGTCTTTCCTACGATTTTCGTTTTCTCACATCGTCGATTGCCACTGAATGCCAATTGACCGGGCTGGCTTTGTGGCCTTGGGACCCGGATGAGCCGGAAGATATTAGGCAGATGATTAAGTTAGGGGTGCACGGAATTATGACGAATCGACCCGATGTGTTGAACAAGGTGTTGCATGACTTTACGTTTTGACCCCGAAGGCATCGAACGCTTCAAAGCCGAAATCAGCGGCATCCCCGGTTACCCTGTGGGCGAAGACTTGCCCATCCGTGATATGGTTTTTGCGTCCGGCGCGCTTTGGCGTCTGTCAGATTTGCTTTTAGTAGCGGGAATGAAAGCGGATCAACCATTGTCCGTTGTTATGGATCGAACTCCGATGAAGCGCGAGGGAGCAGACCTCAAATCCCTCATTCTGGAACAACTGAATGGTGCAGGTTGGCAGGCAGATGTGATCTGGTTGGAGCCAGATCACACTGGGCAGGTGCACACAGATTTTCCTCAGATCAATTACGTCAAGGCGCGATTGCAAGCCAACTCGGGCGTATTATCTGTCGGCTCCGGGACTGTCACCGATATTGCAAAGCATGCCTGTTATGTTTATCAGCAGGAAAATGTCATTGCGCCACTGCCTTTTGTTGTCTATCAAACTGCAAACAGCGTCAGCGCCTACACCTCCAATATGGCTCCAACTTTTGTGGATGGTGTCAAACGCACATTACCTTCGCGCTATCCAGATGTGCTGGTATGTGACCTGGAGACGCTACGCGATGCGCCTCAAGCCATGACTGTGGCCGGAGTGGGTGATCTTTTGGCCTCATTTGGAAGTTATGCAGACTGGTGGCTGGCGTACCGTTTGGGGCTGGATAATTCTTATACTGAATTCGCACAAACCCTCATGGGCCCATTGGATGAAATTTTTCTCCAACAGGCAGATGCAATAAAAGCAGGAACGCTTGAAAGTACAAGTGTGTTGGCAAAACTTATCGCCCTGGCTGGGCTGGCAATGTCACTCTCACATGCCACCGCGCCTCTTTCTGGGTATGAACATGTTATGTCACATGTACTGGATCTTATTGCGGAACAAGCTCAGCGTCCATTGGCACAACATGGAACGCAGGTGGCACTTGCAACTCGTCTCACCACCTCTGCCTATCAGATATTTCTGGATGAGTTCGAACCGGAAGAAGTCAATCTTAAGAACTGCTATCCTACGGAGTCGCAGATGCGGGCGCGTCTTGAAGATGCCTTTAACTTATTGGACTCCAGCGGACGTGTCGCTGCTGAGTGTTGGACTGAGTACAAGATAAAATTGGAAGCCTGGCATGCGCAGCGCGCGGGCTTTGAGGATGCCTTACGTCACTGGCCGGATATCCGTGCTCAACTGCGCTCTCTGGCCAAACCGCCTGAACTCGCCGCGCGTATTTTGCGTGCGGTTTCCGCCCCCATGAGTTTTAGGGAACTGACGCCGCCACCATCCGCTGCGGAAGTCCGCTTCGCATTTATGAATGCTCCCCTCATTCGCCATCGCTTTACACTGGGCGATCTGTTCATGTTTCTGAATTGGGAGCAGGAAACACTATGGACACAGGTGAACGAAAATCTTTGATGAAGGGAATCAAACGTGGAACTCCAACGCCTCAAACCCGAACTTATCGTTATGCTTACCCATCAAGATCGCACCGTTCAGAATGCGCTACAATTATTTGAGCGCACCATGGATTATCCGATCACTCATTGGGGTTTCAAAGATGTAGGCCTGTCACCAGAAGAAATGCAGCGCGTTGTGAGCGCCATGAAAGCGGCCGGGAAGATTACCTTTCTGGAGGTTGTCAGCCTTTCGGAAGAGGAAGGTTTGCGCGGCGCGCGTTTGGCAGTGGAGCTGGGTTTCGACATCCTGATGGGAACTGTGTTCTTTCCCTCCATCGCCGAATATCTGAAAGACAAACCTGTTCGTTACTATCCATTCCCTGGTCATGTCCACAGCCATCCCAGTATCCTCGACGGAACCATCGACGAGATCGTAGCGCATGCCCGCGAATTGGAATCTTATGGCGCACATGGCCTGGACCTGCTCACTTATCGTTATGCAGGCAATGCTGCGCATCTGCTCACCCAGGTGGTGCAGGCTACACAGGTGCCGATCGTATCTGCTGGTAGTATCGCAACCTTTGAACGCATCACCGAAGTTTGGGATTCTGGAGCATGGGGATTCACGATCGGCTCCGCTTTTTTCGAAAAGCAGTTTGTGCCGGATGGTTCCTTCGAAGAGAACGTGTTAGCAGTCTGCAACTGGCTTCAACAGCAATAGCCATGGATTGTGTCATCGGATGTGATGTAGGTTCACAGGGCACAAAAGCGCTGTTGCTATCCACAACAGGCGAGCTTCTCGGTGAAAGCTATGAGGCCTATCACATGGATCACCCTCATCCACTATGGGCGGAACAACCCGTGGAGCGCTGGTCGAACGCGCTCACTCTTGCCATCCGGCGCTTGATTTCCGAAACTGGAGTGTCACCTAAAAACATACGCGCACTGAGTCTCGCCACGCAAGTGGACGGTGTCGTCGCGATTGACTCAAGCGGCAAAGCTTTGCATCCAGCAATCATTTGGATGGATCGCCGCGCGAGTGCACAGTGTGAACTCGCACGTCATAGTCTCGGCGATGAGCAGGTCTTTCAACTCACCGGGCTCAATCTGGATGCGTACCATGTCGCTCCCAAGATCCGTTGGCTGGCAGAACATCAAACAGATATTTATGATAGAGCAGCATATTTTCTGCTCCCTGGTAGTTATCTGGCTTATTACTTAACCGGTGAACTGGCAGTAGATTATTCCAATGCATCCTCGACTTTACTGCTGGATGTGCGCACAAAAACCTGGTCCGTGCGCATGGGCGAAGCGTTCAATATTGACTTGAAGAGGCTGGTCCCGTTACACCCAGCCACTGCTACCCTTGGAAAACTCCGTTCGAGTATTGCTGATGCTTTGGGTCTGAGTGCGGATACGTTGGTGATGGTCGGTTGTGGTGATGAACATTCTGCCTGTCTGGGCGCGGGTGTGACGCGGCCCGGCATCGTCGGGGACATTGCTGGCACCGCTGAACCCGTCTGCGCGGCCAGCCCAGAACTTGTATTCGACACAACACGCCTGGTGGAAACGCACTGTCATGCAGATTCTGATCTCTGGCTGTTGGAGAACCCCGGCTTTGTATCTGGTGGAAACCTCCGCTGGTTTCGTGACCAGTTTGCAAAAGGCGAGACCTATGCTGCACTGGATTCCGAAGCAGTCCATATTCCTCCAGGTGCGGAGGAGTTAACGTTCCTGCCAAGCCTGATGGGCGCGCTGGCTCCCACCTGGAACGAGTCTGCGCGAGGAACTTTTGCTGGTTTCACGCTGGCGCATACGCGCGCCCACTTTTTCCGTGCACTGCTTGAAGGTTCAGCCTATGCCGTGCGCGACATTCTCACCCAGATGCAGATGGCAGGCATGGAATTGTACGAATTGCGTGTCATGGGTGGTGGAGCGAAAAGCCGACTATGGAATCAAATTAAGGCGGATGTGACTGGTTTGCAAGTGACAGTTCCGGAGATCCTTGAAACCACCGCGCTGGGAGCCGCATTTCTTGCGCTGGTGGGCATTGGAGCATACGCCACACTTTCCGAAGCGGGCGAAAACATTGTAAAGATCCGTGAACAGATCGAGCCGCAGCCGTCTGATCAATCTGTTTATGCAGAGTCGTATGCACGGTATCGTCAAACTTATTTTGCGTTGTTACCTGTATTTGAACAGGCGGCAAAGCTGGTGGCTAATTAATGATGCGTGATAGAGATCCACTCTCACAGGTTCGCTGCTTCCTGCTGGACATGGACGGAACTTTTTATTTGGGTGAGCAGTTGCTTGAGGGCGCGCTACGATTCATTGATGTCCTGAATCAGCAGGGACGCGAATTCCTGTTCCTCACCAATAACTCATCCAAAGATAGCGGGCAATATGCAGAAAAAATTACCCGCCTGGGGCTATCGATTTCGCGTGAGAAAGTATTGACCTCTGGTGAAGCAACGGCTATGCACATTCAAAGTCAAAAGCCCGGCGCGCGCGTTTACGTAGTGGGTACTGCCGCCCTCGAGAATGAATTTGTGCAGCGTGATCTTATACTTACGGATGAAACCCCGGATTTCGCCGTGCTAGGATTTGACACAACCCTGACGTATGCCAAGCTGTGGAGGCTCTGCGATCTGGCGCGTGCGGGCGTGCCCTACATTGCGACGCATCCGGATTACAACTGCCCGACTGAGACCGGCTTCATGCCCGATATCGGTGCAACCATTGCTTTTGTTAAGGCTTCAACCGGCCGCGAACCAGATCTGGTTGTGGGAAAACCGAATCCGCTATTGGTCGAGAAAGCCGCCGAACGAGTGGGCGTCCCGGTTTCGGCGATGTGCATGATCGGAGATCGGCTCTACACGGATATTGCGCTTGGCAAGACCGCCGGGATTCCCACCATCCTTGTTCTCAGCGGCGAAACGCAGGCAGATGAAGTGCCGCTGTCACCCCATCAGCCGAGTTACATTTTCAAAAACCTGGGGGCAGTAGCAGACCATCTGCTGAGTTCTGCAAAATAAATTTGAATCAGCCAAACTCAATATGAGGTGCTGTGTTCGCTCAACCGCTTCGCGAGGAGACTTTGGACCAGAGTTCTTTTCTCTGTGATAGGTACTATTTGTTACTCACCCAAACTAAATTTCCTCTTTCGTCCAGAATAAAACGAGCCTGATCAATCGAGAACCCTGTTTCGTATTTTTCTAGATCAGCAAAATCATTCCCATCTCTTCCGTAATCCAAACATTGAACAACTTGCTCATTCTTTGTGAAAACAAGAAGTGCAACCCCATCACTATAGCTTATTACTGTAACACAGGATTCATGATCATTCCAAGTTTCTCCTATAATATCTTCCATCTTGGACATTTCAGTATACGGTCCAAAAACATAAAGCCGATCCCACGAAAATATTGTTATCGCTGCTGATAAATCAATAACGGGAGTTTCGCCATTCTTGTGACGAGAAATTGTCTCATCTAATGCCTTAGCCAGTTCACGCTTATTAATTCGAATATGTTCAGGTTCAACATATACTTTTGGGCCAAGTACAGATCCGACAAGTTTTAGCACTCCTCCCATAAACACAAGTAGCACAACAAATAAAATTAATCTCCTCCAATTTATCATTTTTCTCATCTCAAGAAACTTCCTGCACCTGCAAAAATCTCTTTCAAGAACCCCACTTCCTGAACATCATCAATATATACGCCATTACGCGAACGCGAGGAATGGATCATCTTCCAGCCGCCGAGACTCATGCCTACGTGGGTGATTTTGCGGTTGCTATCGCTTTCGGCGAAGAAGAACAGGTCGCCAATTTCGTAGGGTGTTTCTACAGGGAATGCTGATCTATGCTGCATATCTGCATCACGTGGAATTGCTACTCCGACCCAGCGATGCAGAAGTCGCGCAAAGCCCGAACAGTCGATGCCATTGCCGCTGGTGCCGCCCCATAGATAGGGAACGCCAATCATGCTGTACGCATCCTTAACTATCAAGGCTCTTTTCTCCTCAATGGCTTCTGGAATATCTACGAGAGTACGCAGGCTTGAGGATAGAATCCATCCGATCTTATTTACTTGGACGAGAGACCATTCCCTATGTGTCTCTTGCACAACTACTTCAGTTCCACTCATCAGACGCGTGAGTATGGCACTTTCTTCACTTGGTTTTTCATGCACTTCGATAACGGGCGCGAGAACAAAATCAGACACTTCTCTGGGCGAATTCCCATCCTTGAGATAGGGGCGATACACCCAACCGAGGTAGCCATCCGCTTGGCGGATGAAGACCCAATTGCCTTTTTCATCGAGTATTTCGAGCATGGTACCATATGTCAACTCGCTGGATAGCGGCATTGCAAATGTAGGACGTTCATATAAACCTGTGAGGTTTGTCGCCACATGGACAAACTCATGAGTCTCAGCATTGAGAACGCGGATCGAAGCAGTATCCAATTTTCGGTTGGGGAAGAGGTGGAGTAATTTGTCCAGCTGTGATTTGTCGAGCACGCGTCCACTTAGGGCCAAAGTCCCGTTATCCTCCGAATCGATCTTCACATCGAAGAGCGAGGTGCGCGGGTCAATGGATTTTGCGAATTCGTCAAGAATGTTTTGCATGGAACGATTGTAACGATTTGTGTTAATATATGCAACATGCCATATGTGACCATCAACAATGCAGATATTTATTATCAATCGCATGGGGATGAAGTGCCGGATCGCGCGCCTATTGTGCTGATCCACGGCTCGACGATTGACAGCCACACCGATTGGGATTCCGTTATCCCTGCGCTGTCAAAGCATTACAAAGTATTCGCGCCCGATTGCCGCGGTCATGGAAAATCGAACAACCCGAACATGACTTATTCATTCAAAGAACTTGCGGATGATGTCGCCGCGTTCGTGCGCGCCATGAGATACGAACGCGCGCATATCATCGGGCATAGCAATGGTGGCAATGTGGCGCTATTGGTTGCGGTTGAACATCCCGAAGTGACACAGACTTGCATTCCGCAAGCGGCAAATGCATACGTAACGCATTATTTGATTGAGCGTGAACCAAAAATCTTTGACGCAGATCGCGTGGCGCGAGAAGCGCCCGATTGGATGAATGAGATGATTGTTTTGCATACCGGAGTAAGAGCGGGATCATCCCGCCCATACTGGCGCGATCTGCTGTGGATGACGATGAAGGAAATTATCTCCGAGCCGAACTATACACCTGCTGATCTGGCGCGCGTGAATGTACCGATGCTGGTCATTATGGGTGCTGAAGATACTGTCAATGCTCCTGATGAACATGCGCAATACATCGCGAATAACGTTCCCAACGCCGAGTTATGGATTCCAGAAAAGACAGGTCATAATGTGCACAAGGAGCGCGAACAGGAATGGACTGAAAAGGTGTTGGATTTT
Organism: Anaerolineales bacterium; assembly: GCA_045402985.1. Lineage (GTDB taxonomy): Bacteria > Chloroflexota > Anaerolineae > Anaerolineales > Villigracilaceae > Defluviilinea. The sequence continues at coordinate 607 of JAXIPJ010000425.1, read as the reverse complement.
TTAGAGAGGCGTGGGTATTTAGTCTAACGGTGGTCGAGTAGCCCTGCCTGCACCTTGCCGCAGGCACAGGTGAGTGGTTTTCGAAGGGCGTATCGAGACCATCATGTCGACCAATGAAATAATTTTGGGAAAATATGAAACTGCGCTGGGAACCAATTACATTAGACCTCAAAACAACATTCCGTGTCGCGCATGGAGCATTCGATCAACGCTTCAATGTCCTTGTCTACCTCGATGATGGGGTCGGCGAGGCGGCGGCAGTTCCATATTATGGTGAGACGCAGGAGGGGATCATTGCGTATCTCAAGTCGATGCCTGAGCTGGGTGACGATCCATTCGACATGGATTCGGTTTTGGCAAAGCGTCCCGCGGGTTCACGCGCGGCACGTTCTGCAATTGATGAAGCCTTGCATGATCTATGGGGCAAAAAGCTGGGACAGCCCTTATATAAATTGTTTGGGTTGAATCCAAATAACCTGCCGCTCACATCTTTTACGATTGGTATAGATGAACCCGAGATCATGGCAGAACAAGCGAAGTCTTCGAAGTATCCCATTATCAAGGTCAAATTGGGCAGTGAGAAAGACGAAGCGATTGTCGCGTCCAT
>JAXIPJ010000318.1:0-5865 GCA_045402985.1 Anaerolineales bacterium | reverse complement strand
ACAGCTGCGCACACTCGATACCTTCATCAAGTTGACGCGCTGTACCAACTCACTCTTTGCTCGTCTCTCTGAGCGCAACACTCTTGGCGACATCACGCCCTCGCAGTTCGCCGTGTTGGAAGCCTTATATCACCTAGGCTCGCTGACACAGGGTGAAGTAAGCACAAAGGTATTGAAGAGCGGCAGTAATATGACGACAGTCATAGATAACCTTGAACGCGATGGACTGGTCCGACGCGAACGCGACGCGAAAGACCGCAGAGTGATAAATGTCCATTTGACGGAGGCAGGCTCGGAGAAGGTTGTTGCGGTGCTCCCAAAGCATGTCGGCGCATTGGTCGAAGAGTTCAGCGTCTTATCTGAAAGTGAGCAATTGACGCTCGGTGAGTTATGTAAGAAGTTGGGCAAGGGACAGGAGTCCGAATGAGCGTAAAAGGTGCACAGGCATTAATCACAAATGCAGTTACATCCTGGGCAGGTGTGACCGCGGCGCCACATCGCTTCGGTGGTGTGGAGTATGTGATCGGCAGGCGCGAGATCGGGCATATTCATGGCGATCAGCTGGTGGATATTCCATTCCCAAAAAAAGTGCGTGATGAGATCGTGGCCACAGGGCGGGCGCAGCCTCACCATATTTTGCCCGAGACGGGTTGGGTGAGTTTTTATCTGCGCGAGGAAAATGATGTGGAGAAGGCGATCACTCTGCTTCATGAAAGTTATGAGATCGCACAAAAACAAAAATCAAAAACCACAGAGGAACAAAATGAACAATAAAATTATTGCAGTAAATGGTGCAACGGGTCAACAAGGAAACGCGGTTGCGAAGAAACTTTTGGCAGATGGTTGGAAGGTGCGCGCACTGACACGCGACGCGAGCAAGCCTGCCGCACAGGAATTGAAATCACTTGGCGCAGAAATCGTCGCGGGTGACATGGAAAACCGCGCTGAACTCGACGCGGCCTTCAAAGGCGTGTACGGAGTCTTCAGCGTGCAGAATTATTGGCTGCCCAACGTTCAATATGAAGGCGAAATCAAACAAGGTAAGAATGTTGCGGACGCCGCCAAAGCTGCCGGCATTCAACATCTTGTTTATTCATCTGTCGGCTCTGCCCATCGCGGCATCGGACAAAAACATTTTGACAGCAAATGGATCATTGAGCAATATATCCACACGCTCGACGTTCCATACACAATTTTGCGTCCTGTGGCATTCATGGATAATAACAATTGGAGACGCGCCTATATATTGAGTGGCACCTACATCGGCATGGGGCTGCGACCTGAAAAAGGCATGCAAACGATTGCTGTGGAAGATATTGCGGTCTTTGTTGCTCTAGCCTTTGCAGACAAAAAATCATATCTCGGCAAGACCCTTGAATTGGCTGGTGATGAACTAACGGAAAATCAAACTGCTGAAGTTTTCAGCAAAGTGATTGGTCGTCCCGTGACGCTTACAGAACCCTCTGGACAAAGCTGGGCACCTGAAGAAGAAGCCAAGGCTGCTTTCAACTTCTTCAACGGCGAAGGCTATGATGCGGATATCGCTGCGCTTCGAAAGATTCACCCGGGCTTGCTCAACTTCGAACAATATCTTCGCAAGAATGGCTGGGAGAACCAACAGCCGATTCCGATCCCGGAGAATGCGAATTGGGGATAAGCTTGAAGGACTGGTGAAAACCAGTCCTTTTTGTTTGCAGGATTTACGATATAATGACGGAAATTATCCGTCATATGATAATTTTCCCCACTCATCTGAAAAGGAGCCGCAACATGATCGAAGTCCTTTTTGGCTCAAAAAATGCCGAGAGAGTATTGATCTATATCTATTCCCGACAGGAAGGATATGCGCGCGAGATCGCGCGTTTCTACAATACTGATCTGAAATCCATTCAAAACCAATTGGATAAAATGGAGACAGGCGGCGTCTTGGTGAGCCGCGAAGTTGGGCGCACCCGGCCTTATACTTTCAATCCGCGTTACTCCTTGTTGACCGAGTTAAAAGGCTTGTTGGAAAAGGCATTTTCGTTCTATCCCATGCAGATACAGGAAGAACTTGTGATGAACCGGCGCGGGTTTAATGCCGGTAATTGATTTCCATGAATCCAACTGTGAATATGAACCAGGCTGAGTAAACTAATATCATGTCAATTCGCCCTCTTGCACTGCTTGATCTACCATATGTTTACAGCTTCCGCGATGAAGTGTTGGGGTTGGATACCGCACGTCGATTAACGCGCGGGAATCCGCTGGGCGCGGTGGGATTGCTCTCGTATGTCAATCCGTCGCGGCATATTTATTCTGCCATCGCGAATGGTGAGAAGGAATCCGTTCTGGGTGGCATCCTCCATTTGCCTGATGAAACATTTGCAAAATTGCTTTACATTGCGCCTGCCTCGCAACTTCGTCACCCTGATCTGCCCGAGCTAATAGAAAATCTTGCGGCTCAAGCCGGGACGTGGGGCGCGTTCCATGTGCTGGCAGAGGTGGACGAAACGAGTGACGCTTTCGTGTCACTGCGCAAATCGGGATTCTCTGTCTATGCATGGCAGAGGATGTGGGACGTCTCCGCAGTAACAGAGACAGATCAGGAATTTGATTGGATGCAGGTAAAATCTGTGCATGTGCCATCGGTTCAGAGTCTTTATCATCAGATCGTCCCGCCGTTGTTGCAGCCCATGGAGCCACAGCCCAAATCTGCAAATGGCTGGATGTGCAACGAGGGCGAGAAGTGTTACGTGAGCGTATCGCAGGGCGTGTATGGCATGGTATTGTCACCGTTGATTCACCCTGAAGCGACGAACGTGAGCGAAAAACTGGCATCTCTCATCGGCAATTTACCAGACCGGCGCAATCGGCCTGTGTATGTATGTGTGCGTTCATATCAGGCCTGGCTTGAACCTGTGCTTGCGGATCTGGGCGCGCAAGGCGCAGACCGACAGGCTGTGATGGTGAAGCATCTGGCTCACCTGGTGAAGGATGCGCAGGTGGCGCGTGCCACTCAGCCTGCGGGCGTACGGGTGCAAACGTCACAGGTAAACAGGGTCAAAACAGAAGAGAAGTAATCATTTTATAATCACATTCCAATGCGGGGATGGCCTATTTCTCGTATAATAGACCCAGACTAATGAACAGGTAGGAACTTTTCCATGGTGAACCACATCTAAGTCTCGTAAGCCGTGCAGACAGGGATATCGCGGCGCAAGTATCCAAGGGAATATTCCCTTCACATTTCCTAACTCATACTAACGATTCACTATTAATTAATAACCATGACTCAACTCAAAATTACTGACGACCTCGATGCTCTCCTCGATGTTCTCCCGCTCGATATCCGCCATGCGGTGGAAAAAGCAGACGATAGCGAGAACCTGCTTGAGATCATTCTAGACTTGGGGCGCATCCCCACCATCCGTTTTGTGGACCGCGAGCTCGAACTGCGTGAAACGGAAGTAACGCGCGCTGAAATTGACTACGTGGATGAACGCGTGGGCGAGTTTGACGCGGATAATCGCGCCGGTATCGAGCGCACACTTCATCGCATCTCTGCCATTCGCAACCGGCGCACTGCAGTGGTCGGGCTCACGTTACGCGTCGGCCGTGCGGTGTATGGCACTGTGGATATCATTCAGGACATGATCGAATCAGGCAAATCTGTGCTGATCCTCGGCCGCCCTGGCGTGGGCAAGACAACCCTTCTGCGTGAAGCCGCGCGCATCCTGGCAGAATCAAAACGTGTCGTTGTTGTGGATACGTCCAATGAAATCGGCGGTGACGGCGATGTGCCGCATCCTGCTGTGGGCAAGGCGCGCCGCATGCAAGTGCGCGAGCCAATGCTCCAACACGAAGTGATGATCGAAGCAGTTGAAAATCATAACCCCGAAGTCATCGTCATTGATGAGATCGGGCGCGAACTCGAAGCCCTGGCTGCGCGTACCATCGCGGAGCGCGGTGTGCAGCTCATCGGCACGGCGCATGGTCAAACGCTCGATAACCTTTTGCTCAACCCAACACTTAGCGATCTCGTCGGTGGCATCGAAGCGGTCACATTGTCAGACGAGGAAGCCCGTCGACGCGGCACCCAGAAAACGGTCCTCGAGAGACGTTCTCCGCCCACCTTTGATGTCCTGATTGAGATCCAAACGCGCGATCGTTTCGCTGCGCATGTGGACATCATGGCGTCTGTGGATGCGCTTTTGCGCGGATACCCAATGTCTCCTGAAATTCGGACGCGCGATGAAAAAGGCAAGATCCAGATCGAGAAAGCCGCGCCTGCTACAACGTCCAGAATGGATGCGAAGGAAAAAGCGCCGCCTCGCCGAGGACGTATGCCGGCCTCCCCTATGGGAACCATATCTGCATCTGAACAGGTGACTCCAGCCGCTGTGCCGCCACGTTTTGAAGCAGTGCGCGGCGTGATGCCGACCATCAAGATTTATCCGCATGGCGTGGCGCGCAATCGACTCATGCAAGCTGCCAAGAGGCTGGGCGTGCCGGCTGTGATCGTAAAAGAGGCGGCAGACGCCAACGCGCTGGTGACGCTAAAAACGTATTACCGTGACCGCCAGGCAACAATTGTCGACGCTGAACATCGCGGCATGCCCATCTATGTGCTGCGCGCCAATACGGTGGGGCAGATGGAGCAGTTCCTGAGCGACCTGTTCAATCTTTCTCAGGAGCAAGTTACATCGTCTGATATGAACGGGGTGAAGGAGGAGACCAAGCAGGCGATCAGCGCGGTGCTCAACGGTGAGCGCTGGGTGGACCTGCCTCCCGGCCCATCGCTCGTGCGGAGACTCCAACACGAAATGGCGCGCACCGCCGAGTTGGTGAGTCATTCATATGGCAAAGAGCCAAGAAGGCATGTGAGGATTTTTAGGGAATAGAGACTGGAGATTAGAGAATTGGATGAATTGTGATGGATGACGATTCTCGCAAGTTATATGATGAGTGGACAAGAAAAACAATTGCAGAGGAATTAACTCCACAGGGAGATTTACTGCCTCCTTGGCTACGGCATCCGGAAATCCCAAGTATGTCAATCGGGTGGAGAATGGGATATGGGGAGAGTTATATGATGGCTTGGGACGAGTGGGTAAGTCAGATGGAGCAGGAAAGTCTTGTGCAATATTTCAAGAAATATCTCCCGATTCCGCATAATTGGTTACACTGGGTTGCAAATCGTTGCGGGCATTCAGTCACCGAGGATATGTTTTCTGGCAAAGGTGAGTTCAAAGGCATCCGATGGCTTGAAGGACAGGGATTAGCAAATTTTTCTGAGTTTAAAAACTGGTACGATAATAATTGGAACATGCCAAAATCTGCTTGATGCTGTTTTCATCTGACCAATCTCCAATCCTCTAATTCTCTATTTACTTCCCTCATGTTCATCACCCTCGAAGGCCCTGAAGGTTCTGGCAAGACATCTCACATTCCGCCTCTCGTGGAATACCTGCGTGCGAAAGGGCATGTTGTATTCCCGACGCGTGAACCGGGCGGCACATCCATTAGTGAGCAGATCCGTGAAGTGATTCATGATCTGAAGAACGTGGAAATGCACCCGCGCACTGAGACTTTGCTCTATCAGGCCGCGCGGGCCCAGATCGTGGAGCAGGTCATCAAGCCGCGTTTGCAGGCTGGCGAAGTCGTGATCTCAGATCGTTATTATGATTCAACGATCGCCTATCAAGGCTATGGGCATCAACAGGATTTGGAGCAAGTCCGCGCGCTGGTTAAATACGCGACCGGAGGACTTGTCCCGGACCTGACCGTCCTATTGGATGTTGATGTTGAAGTTGGACTGCGACGGAAAAAGAAAAATGGTGTTGAATGGAATCGGATGGACGCGTATGAGGTTGAATTTTACAA
>JAXIPJ010000480.1:0-1875 GCA_045402985.1 Anaerolineales bacterium | reverse complement strand
CTCAGGGATTCCAGACTGAAAGCTCGGTTTTAACATTTTCGCTTCCTCCAGATTGCTTGTGCCTGGCAGTATAATCCCACTCGGTCTCTATATCTGAAGACTTCGCCAACAAACTCCCATTGGGTCTCTAATAACGAGTTGGGCTTATGGTAAATGCAGAAATGAAGAACGATGAAAAGAAAATATCTACTACTCTTGCTGATCCTAAGTCTTTTTTCGGTACTATTTATTCGCGGATGGTGGAATTCATCATCGCCCTTTGTGTATGAATTACGGTCAGATATTCGATCAGAAATTCCTGCTTATGAGCCAAGAGCTTCTCTGTTTGAGTTTATCGCCAATCGAAGCTGGATAGATACAACTGGAGGAAATTCAGGATGGCCAGAAGGAGAGATGTGGAAATTCTATGGAGATGGCACATTTGAATATTCACTCATCACAGACTATGATTATGATCTCGAAGGGACATGGAGAATTGTGGATTTTGGCAATAGCCAAGGTCTCATTTATCTCTCCTATATGACAACCCCACATAATCCGAATGAAGATGTCAGCGTATGGAAAAAACAAGTGGTGTTCATTGAAGCGAAAAATAAACACTTAAACTTCAACTTTAAGCCATTCTGGGGAGAAGACATTTCGACGATAAGTAAAATCCCCACAGTTGTCATAGTCGATTTGGCGTTTATACAGGAGGACTTCCCAGCATACTCTCTACTGATGAGTAAACAATGGATAAAGGATAATGAGCTTTACAAAGATTGGAGCCCACATGAATTGAGTTTTTTCGAGGATGGGACTTTCTATGCAAATTATGTACGGGATGTGCCTTGTGACTTTACAGGGAATTGGTCTATGAGTCAACCAGTAGGAAACGGTATTGAATTAAGATTTTCTGCCCCCGATGCCAGATGTGACCTTAGAGGCTATAAGGGATATAGTTTGATCGTTCATTATGTACTTACAGATACAAATATGAAAAATGCGAATTCGTCTGCTTACAATTACCATGCCGAATGAAAATCTCGGCTGGTAGTTCCAGCCCAACACAGCGTCCTAAGAAACAGCACAAGCCTATTTGCCAAGAGAAATCCACGAATACGTTAACCACAAAAAGGCGTCGCGACAGTTTTCAAAAAAAACGACGCCGATGTTCTTTCTCGATTCACTTGGAGGCAGACCCGATCACTTGGGTTATATAGCTTCCTAATCGGGGTCGCTCAAGGCGCCACCAGTTGATAGATCATCGTGATCGGAAACCACGGTGCACCACGGGAGCCACTGGGACTCACCAATGCTAAAGTACGGCTTATTCGTCTGCCGATTGACAGTATACTCCCATTGCGCCACTGTTTCTTTGGTGAAATAGGATGCCCCATCCTACGGAGGTGCACCCGACTGGTGGGAGTCTGCGCGTTTTCAGGCCGTTTTCGTGGCTTGAGGTTGGTTCCGTCAAAATGGTGTTGCCTCGTCCCGCCCACCAGCGGGTAACGCAAGCCGTTAGCACGCTCAAGATTACAGGAGCATAAAAGAAATGAAAGAGCTTCCACTCGACCAAAACAATAACAACATAAATGGATTGAATCAGGCGCTTGTTGACGAATTGAAGAGTATGGGATGCATTCAAACGCCGCGTGTTGAAGCTGCATTTCAAGCCGTATTACGCCATCGGTTCATTCCAGAAACACCGTTAGAAGAAGTTTATTCCAACAGAGTCATCCTGACCAAGCAAGACCAAAATGGGCAATGGATCAGTTCTTCCTCGCAGCCTGCGATTATGGCAATCATGCTAGAGCAACTAGACCTGGAGCCGGGACAAAAGGTTCTGGAAATCGGTGCCGGCACTGGCTACAATGCTGCATTGATGGCACACAT
>JAXIPJ010000148.1:0-13040 GCA_045402985.1 Anaerolineales bacterium | reverse complement strand
CTGTGCGAGCGCCACCGCGGTGGTGAGTCCGCCGGCGCCTGAGCCAATGATGATCGCGTCGTAAGACATTGTTTCCTCCATTCGGCATTCGTCGGGCTAAAGCCCTGCCTCAGTTCGTGGAAGTCCGCTGAAGCGGACTCGTTGCGCCAGCCCCAAGGGCTTTCATGTACTGAGCTAGGGATTTATCCCGATGAATGCCGAATGGAGGAAACAGTGTCTTACGACGCAATCATCATTGGCTCAGGCGCGGGCGGACTCACCACCGCGGTGGCGCTCGCACAGGCTGGCAAAAAAGTTTTGGTACTTGAACAGCATGACCGCCCTGGCGGGTGGACGCATTCGTTCACATTGAATGGCTATCGCTTTAGTCCGGGTGTGCATTACATCGGTGACTTGCATGAGGGCGGACATTTACGAAATATCTATGAAGGTCTCGGTGTTTCGCAGGATTTAACTTTCGTTGAACTCAACCCTGATGGTTATGATCACATCATCGTTGGTGATAAGCGCGTGGATTTTCCCAAAGGCAAAGAGAATTTAATTGAGCGGTTGAAGAGTCAGTTTCCGCAGGAGGCGAAGGGGATCGATTCGTATTTGGCAGATGTGACGAACTTGATGGCGTCGCTGCGAAGCCTTGGCAATTTGAGCAACCCGTTGAAAGCGGCAATGAGCGCGCCCACTGTCCTCAAATGGATGCGCGCTTCGGGCGCAGACCTCATTAACACACACATCAGCGATCCTGTTTTGCGGGGCGTGCTGGCGGGTCAGGCGGGCGATCACGGGTTGCCGCCTTCGCAGGTCTCGGTGTTCATGCATGCGGGCGTCACGAATCATTATCTCGACGGCGGATATTATCCGCTCGGCGGCGCGTTCGCGTTGCCGCGCGCGTTTGTGCGGGCATTGAAAAGGTCTGGGGGTGAGATCAGGTTGAATTGTAGAGTGAAGCGGATTCTTATCGAGCAGAAAAAAGTTACCGGCGTTGAATTGGATTCGGGCGAAGAGATCCGCTCGAGTGTAGTCATCTCCAATGCAGACCCTGAGGTGACGTTCGGCAAATTGATCGGAAAGGAAAAACTCTCGCCGCGTCTCAAGCGGAAAGTTGATTCCGTCCGATATTCCACTTCTTGCCTCAGCCTGTTCTTCGCCACGGATATGGATCTGCGGCGCGACGGGGGACTCGACTCAGGCAACTTCTGGTTCTACGACCACGCGGATGTGGACAAAATTTATTCAGATGGACTCACCGACGCTGCCTTGAACGATGAGACTCCATCAGGAATGTTTTTGACGGTAACGACGTTGAAAGACCCGTCGAAGATCCATTCTGGACATCACACCTGCGAGTCGTTTGCGTTTGTGGGCTATGAGGCGTTCGAGCAGTGGGCACACACGAAATATGGATCGCGCCCCACGGACTACGACGCGATGAAGGAAGACCTGGCGTGGCGCATGGTGCGCGGACTGGAGAAGCACGTGCCCGGGTTGAGCAAGCACATTGTGTATTACAGCCTTGGCACGCCGCTGACGAACGAACATTATCTCAACGCCACGCGCGGAAATTTATACGGCATCGCGAAATCGCCAGATCAGGTGGGACCATGGGCATTCTCGCCGCGCACCGAGTTCGAGGGCTTGTATCTGTGCGGACAAAGCACGTTGAGTCACGGTGTGGCAGGCGTGACCGCTTCGGGCATCGACGCGGCGAGGGCCGTACTCAACTGTCGCACGCGCGATTTGCTGAAGCAGAACGGCGCGAGCCTGACGTTCTTGCCGTCGGAGGATGTGAGCGCGTGGCCAGAGTATTTGAGAAAGAAGATGGAACGAGGAGAAGTGGCGAGGGAAGAGGAGGAGAAGGAAGTGTAGTAGTACGAAAAATAGTTGAATTTACAAGGTGTTTTTTTGGCATGCTATAATGACCTCAAAGAGTTATGAATAATATCGACATTGGACCTAAAGTTATCCTTGACAAAAATCAAGTTGAGAATGTTTGGAAATGGTTGGTGTCTAATGTCAGCGACCGTCCTGGTTTGTCTCCTGAATTAAGTTTTGTTAATAACCACAAATTATGGGGGGTTGATTTTAGTCAACCACTAAGATCCACAGATGAATACAAAGAGAAAATAGCACAATTATTTCTAATAAGCCAATTAGGTGATATTTCTCAAATTCTCGATGTTTCCAAAGGTGTGAATTCGTTCGACTTGTTTTTAGTTACACAAAATCTCGACCAAGATGTTAAAGTAGTTATAGAATCTGACGAACGATTTCGCGATGGTCTATCGGAACATTTGGGCTTTTGGATTACATTAGCGACTTTTGCAAAACTAAATCTGTATAACAACTATGCAATTTCTCAGCCAAACTTCCAACCCGAAGATAAAGGACCTGATGGATTGTTTTTAGGCTTAGATGCGAACCAAAGAGCTTATATAGAATTAAGGTCAATAAAAAATTCAATGCGTAATCCGTATTATTTAATTGCAAGTGCAAACTTTAGAAATGGAGGAGATGCTCAAAAGAGCAAACAACTTGAGGAATATTATTTACTTGTGGAAGGGGATTATGGATTTTCTAGGTTAGACAGACTATTAGCGCAAGTAAGCAATTCCCTACAGTTAGATTCAAATTTATTGACACGCTCCGTTTTACTTAAGACTGCTACAAGCTACAATGCAATAGTAGTGGCCGACGAAAGCTTTTATTCACCAGAAATATTTAATGGATATGAAAGAGTATCTAGCACCCCAGAAAAACGAATTGCCACTTATATTGGCTCGGATCTTTGGACTCAGTTTGCTGAAAATGTACGAAATAATGTAATTACTATACTTCAGAATTGTGGTGCTTGGTAATGTATTCGCAGTATTTACAAGATTATATTGAAGAGCTAAGTCAGTTTGCTGAGGTGGATTCTTCGAGCGTGCAACTGCTTCAGGATAGTATGAGTCTGTTTGTTCAAATTTTGGCAAGAAGATTAGGTGGTATTAATGATCCTGTCACAAATCTTTTAGACAATTCGGTCCAGCTTCTGACAATCAGCCATGCCATAAGTGACTTAGGTTTTGAAAATCAAATTGATGGCGGCCATTATCTAGTAGCAGTCGGTTTGGAACAAGTAGGAAAACTACTCTCTCGAAGTCAAAACATAGTTCAATATGAAAATTTATTGCCATTAGATAACGATCACTGGTATCGACTCGTACTAGCCTTTCTGCACTATATGGCTGGGGGACATCGTATTCAAGCAAAAGCCATATTAAATTATCTTGAAACAATCTCGACCGAAATAAGAATCAACAACCCCGAATCGCTATATTTAGTTACATCAAATGCTCTTAAGAGTCTCTATGAGGGAAGGCCGCCCGCTACTCCAAACAATCTATGGGAGCAATTGTTTTTTAGCAACAATGAGCCAGATGATCTGCAACAAAAGCGAATCTACAAACTTGCAAAAATTATTAATCAGCGACGCAGATTCGCATTAGATTTACTTGGTCAGGATAATGAGGAAATATGGCTCAGAGCTAGGAATCTGGATTCAAGTAGTGCTCGTGAATTTTGGAAAAATTATCTTTTCAGCCTACAACGACGAGGCTTTACAACCTTTACTGATGAGCAAATTGGCGAAAACGGATTTGATGATTGGCTTAGATTGGAAAAAGACTTGCTTGTAGTTATGCCTACGGGGTCTGGTAAAACGCTAATTGGTGAATTAAGAACAGCATTGTCTCTTGCACAAGGCAAACAAGTAGTTTGGATTCTTCCAACTCGGCCTTTGGTTCGTCAAGCAAAACGAAATCTTCGTTCAGCATTTGCAGGAATGGATGTATCGGTAGAAGAATTACCGATTACGGAAGATTTTATTCCATATCAATTTATTGAAAGTCTACCTAAAAGACGATATATTGCGGTTACTACACCTGAGAGATTAGCTGCTCTAATTCGAACCAGAAGAGAAGCATTGGATAATATCGGTCTTGTTGTTATTGACGAAGCGCAAATCCTTTTTGACAGCAATCGTGGGGCTACAATTGAACATGTGGTTCAAGAAATGCAACGTCTTGTTCGTGACTTTAGATTGGTTTTGATGAGTGCCATGAGTCAGGACATCGATAAATTTAGACTTTTCTTAAGCCGTCTGAGACTTGGTGTTCTATTAGCTAATTTAATTTCAAACAAGCGACCTACTAGACATATGTACGGGGTTATTACAGATGAGGCAAGCCAAGAAAATAGACAACTCTCAATTCTGCTTTTTCCACCAGGATTACAGACTGAGGATGGAACAACAGAGAGGCCATATTCAGTTCGTTTTCTGTCAAATTTACCTGCTCGCTCGAACTCTTTGAGTATTGCAAATCTAGTAGCGCAAAAACTTTCATCTAAAGATTTTAGGACAGTTATGTTTGTATACCAGAAAGCTTGGACCGAAAGCAATGCAGAAAAAATGGCAGATGCCGTTTCCGAAACTATTACTTTACCTTCATCAGATTTAGAGAGAATACGAATTGAGCTAGGAAGGGATTCGATTATTGAAAGGACTGGAGTAAAAAAAGTGTCTCCTCATCATGCTGGTCTGACAACTTTGGAGCAACACATCGTTGAAAAATGGGTCAAGCGGAAGATAGTAAATACCGTAGTTGCAACTTCAACACTGGCCCAAGGGGTCGACCTCCCTTTTGATTTTTCTATCCTGAGTTTTACGTCTCGGTTTATTCCTGGAAATAATTCAAGCACTCCCTTAAGCTACTCTGAAATAAAAAATATGATGGGCCGTGCTGGTAGAGCAGGGTTGGTTTCAGATGGAGTTTGTTTAATATCTTCAATGGCGGAAAACAATTCTGCCAAACGAGTCTTAGACAATTCAAGAAGATATTTTTTTCACCAACAAGAGCAAACAAGAGATTTTATAGGATTATCGCGATTAATGGCGAGTGCCACGAGAGCAAGTATTAATCAAAACGAATGGCTATATGAGCTAGGAGAGCTTAACCTAGCTGAGAGCCAAACTTTAATTTCCTTTGTGCTCACCGCTTCTGAAAACGTGGATGACATAAGAGGCGCGATAATAGATCGGCTTCGACGTTATCCTTCGATACAAGATTTACAGGAAATCCTTGGCAACGACCTCAATGTTGTTGAAGTATTAACTTCTCACTTGGAACCGCTGGTTCTAAATATCAGGGCGGCTACTAATAATGATCAAATATTATTAGATGCAATTAAATTAACAGGAATACCACTAGAAATCTTGGCAAATATTATCCAAAAACTGAGAGACTTGGAATCAATTGATAGTCTCGGATCAGACCTTCAAAAAGCTAGTTGGGCAGATGAAGTCGTAAAATCTTCAATCGCTACCTGTGTAAATCGTGCTTGGTACAAATCACTTTTCGTTGATTTAGATCTTGATGACACATTTTTGGCAATTAGCAACTGGAGAAATGGCTTACCATTAGCCACCATAGAACAAAACTGGACACTAAAGAATCGAGAAAAAGATAATCGAATTGCAATTGGAGACTTTTTCAATCACAGATTATCTCTAATTGCTCAATTTTGGGGAGCAATTAGCGTTTGTGCAGATTTGTTGTATCCCAATCAAAATACAGGATTTGAACATTTTCAGATTTTTACAAGAGAAGGTGTTTCTTCGGTAATTGAAATGGAATGGTTAGAAGCGTTAGGCGGAATTGATAGAGTATTAGCACATCTTCTTGCTCAAAACACGCCAGCTGAAATGCTTGACGATGATGTACGAGTATACGCAAGATCTTCTCTTCGAAGCTGGAACGAAAATAGGCTATCTATTCCTAATGAATTCTCTCAATATGTGGGGGCACTTGTTAGTGTGTTTGATGATTTGCAAAGATAAAACTCACATGCGCGGAGAACTTGGTCAACAGACTTTGTGAGGGACGCGTCATTGCATGATGAGAATTCGTATTATGTGATCCGCCGCCAGGTTGAAACATTATTCAATAATATTTGAATCTAACGTTTTAAATAATTACTCAAAGGTCAAGAAAAATGGTTACTTGCAAATATTGCGGCGTCCATAGGGTATAGTGTCGGTTTCTTTTCCAGGTTGATGGGGTTGTTGAATTTTTAAAAGCAGAGTTCAGTTTGAGGAGTAAATAGCTTCTCCCCTTCAGGGAGACAGGAGAGGGGTCATAAAGTAGAATCACTTCCATGAACCATTTTAAGGAAGGTGATTCATGCGCATTGCCATCATTACAATTGGAAGTCGGGGAGATGTCCAACCCTACATCGCTTTGGGACAGGGTTTAATCAAGGCCGGTCATACTGTACGGCTGGCAACCCATCAGGACTTTGAAGTGTTTGTCCAATCGCATGGGCTGGAATTCTGGCTCATCCGTGGGAATTCACAGGAGATGATGGGCAGCCAGGAAAGACGTGACGTGGTGGAGAAAGGGAATTTCATCGCAATTTGGAAGCAAATCATAAGAGGAGCGGAACGCGCAATCAATGAATGGATGGAGGATGGACTCGCCGCCTGTCAGGGCATAGACTTGCTCATCGCCAACAGCGTGGGCTTGACCGTCGGTACCTCGCTGGCGGAGAAATTACATCTACCCTTGCTTCAAGCTCACCTATTTCCGACCACGCCTACCAGAGCTTTTCCCAGCATACTCCTCCCGCAAACTCTGCCAAATTTGGGAGGCGCGTTCAATCTCCTATCCTCTCGTCTCATTCTACAGTTGGGATGGCTGGGAGCTCGATCCATGTTCAACCGGACACGTAAAAAAATACTTGACTTGCCGCCTTATTCATTCGCTGAACCTTCTCAAGCCAGCCGCCCAAAAGGGTTTCCCATGCTTTTTGGATTCAGTCCGTCCGTAATCCCCGCACCCGCAGATTGGAGCGCTGATGATCACGTCACTGGTTATTGGTTCCTCGATCCAGCCGCGGATTGGACGCCACCTCCAGACTTGCTGGATTTTCTACAAGCCGGTTCTCCCCCTGTGTATATTGGGTTTGGAAGCATGGGCAGTCGCAAGCCAGCCGAGACCACTGACCTGGTCTTACAAGCTCTAGCGCAGACTCAACAACGTGCCATTTTGCTTTCTGGTTGGGGTGGCATGCAAAAGACGGATTTACCAGCCTCAGTATGCATGGTTGACTCAATCCCGCATGCATGGCTCTTACCTCGCGTTGCGGCTGTGGTGCATCACGGCGGAGCAGGGACAATTGCCGCCGGTCTCAGAGCTGGTGTGCCTTCCATCGTGATTCCATTCACGACCGAGCAGGCATTTTGGGGTCGGCGTGTTCACGACCTCAGAGTTGGTCCCGCACCGATCCCACGTTCAAAACTAACCGTTGACCGACTCGCACAGGCAATTCAAGAAGCAGTAACGAATACAGCCATGCGTCAACGTGCTGCTGAATTAGGTTCGAAGATTCAAGCAGAAGATGGAATTGCAAATGCGGTGGAAATCATTCAACGACTTGAAGGAATTAAATCATGAAGCAAACAACTGGCGGTCAATGGCACGGGGAGATTTGGTCAATCCCCTTTTTGATAAAATGAGCAAACCTTTTATCTGTAACGATGATAATCATGAACCACTTTATAGAATTCCGCTCCTTAAATCTAAAGCCTGGCAAGTGCGAGGAATTCCATCGTCTCTACATTGAAGA
Organism: Anaerolineales bacterium; assembly: GCA_045402985.1. GTDB lineage: Bacteria > Chloroflexota > Anaerolineae > Anaerolineales > Villigracilaceae > Defluviilinea. The sequence continues at coordinate 5,378 of JAXIPJ010000148.1, read as the reverse complement.
AGCGCTTCCCCTACTCCAACGCTGAAACTCCGATGTGGTGGCGCACGGCAGGAATTGAATTGAGCAAGAATCGGGTTAGCACGAATACAGGATGTTCATATAATGCCTTAGTCACAAATTACGCTTCCATAGAATAAAAGACGCAACTTGTGACCGTGAAGGCTATAAAATCGATCATCTTTACCATTCGAGGAGATTTCCATGAACAAACAAATGATGCTGACCCTGTTCCAATATAACGCTTGGTCCGCGGCAAAAATATTGAACACTGCGTCTAATCTTAAGCAGGAACAATTCCTTGCCCCTGTCCCATTCCCATATGGAAGTTTGCGGGGCACACTCGTCCATGCCTGCTTTGCTGAATGGGTCTGGCGCAGGCGCTGGGAGGGAAGTCCCCGAAATCCCGGTTGGAAAGCGGAGGAGTTTCCAAGTTTCGAATCCCTGCGAGCCCGTTGGGAAGAAGAGCAACCAAGGCTCCTAGAATTCGTGGCGAACGTAACCGAGGAGGATCTATCCCGCAGGTTCAATTACGTTTCCACGGAAGGATTTCCACATGAGAGAGTGGTTTGGGAGTCCATGCTGCATGTTATCATCCATGGGACGCAGCACAAGACCGAAGCCGCGGCGATCCTGACAGGCATGGGTCACTCACCAGGCGACATCGACCTGATCGTATATTTGAATGAAAACGGATGATTCTCCCATGAATCACCTTATTGAAATCCGAACCCTCACTCTCAACCCAGGAACACGCGACACATTCCATCGGCTGTATATCGAAGAAGCACTTCCATTGCTCCAACGCTGGAACTTCGATGTGGTGGCGCATGGTCCGTCACTGCATGATGAGAATACATATTATGTGATTCGCCGCTACGATAGTCTTGCCCAGTGGGATGAGATGGAAGATGTCTATTACGCCAGTGACGACTGGCGGCAGGGTCCGCGTGAACGCATCCTTGCCTTGATCGAGAGTTATGTGGATGTTGTGCTGGAGTTAGATGAAGTCACGGTGCAGGGGTTACGGAAATAAGCCTTGGGTGAAAAGTATCCTTGAGATTAATAAGGCAAAAGTATCAATTAGTGTGCAGAAGACATTTTCGCGTTGTACCCTTCGCACATCTGTGATTTAATGGCAGTCAAAGGATGAACCCCATGGCTGTGAATAAAGACAATATTGAACAGATGTGGCACGACTGGTTCATGACCGATGCCTTCGCGGTCGAAATGCGCCTGCATCGTTTTTTCAACATCCTGCCGCATGATCCGCGTTGCAAGTTGTGTCATGCGCCGTTTCAAGGAGTCGGGGGGATGGTAGTTGGCGCGTTGTACGGTAGAAGACAATCCAGCCTAAACCCGCGCTTCTGCAACGTGTGTGAGGATTTTGCCAAAAAGTTTCCCGGCGGCGCGGAAGTGGAAATGTCCATGCTGTTCGTGGATGTGCGCGGCTCGACGGCGCTTTCGGAACAAATGACTTCCATGGAATTCCAAAAATTGATCAATCGGTTTTTTGTCGGGTCCACAAAAGCAATTGCAGAGGAAGACGGTCTGGTTGAAAAGCTTGCAGGCGATGCGGTTGCGGCATTTTGGGGCGCAGGCTTTGCGGGGAAGGATTATGTGGCACGGACAGTCCATGCCGCGCAAAAAATCCTAAAAGTCATGGAGGGACAAAAGATTCCCGTGGGCATCGGTGTCCATGCCGGGGTGGCTTTTTTTGGCGCGATGGGTTCTGCCGAGGGTCTGGTAAATATCTCGGCGATTGGCGATGAAGTAAACACCGCGGCGAGGCTTGCCTCCAAAGCCGCGGCAGGTGAGATCATCGTCAGTGAGAAAGCCCTCGCTAAAGCAGGCATTGCTGGTGATGGATTGGAGACACGCCGCCTGGAATTAAAGGGGATCAGCGAGCCGGTGACAGTCCGCGTGATGCATTCTTGATTTTTATTACATATTGGATTGAAAAATTGGTCGATGCGAGTCAACTACCCGGGAGCGGAGAGATTTCACGCAGATAAGATTACTGCTTGAAATTCGAATTGAGATTCTGTATACTAATCTGGATGCGTTTTGTCTAGATATCATATCCTTGCCCAAATGTAGGAGGTCATCACTATGGCAAACCAGGCGTCCAACCACAAGCAAGCGATCGTCATTGGCGGCAGTCTCACCGGACTGCTCACTGCGCGGGTGTTAAGCGACCATTTCCAAAAGGTGATCATCCTCGAGCGCGACCCGGTTCACGCTGTACCTGAGTCTCGCAAGGGACAGGCGCAGACCCGGCATTTGCACGGCTTGCTGGCACAGGGCCTGATCATCATAAAGGAATATTTTCCCGGCATCGACGAGGAGTTATCCGCTGGCGGCGCTTTCATAGGAGACATGGGAGAGGTCCTGCACTGGTACCAATATGGCAACTACAGGCTTAAATTTAAGAGTGGACTCACCAGCATGTCGATGAGCCGTCCATTTTTGGAATTCCACATCCGCCGCCGCGTTCTGGATCTGCCCAATGTGACATTGATCGATTCCTGCGCCGTAAATGAACTTGTCACCAGCCCGGATAAAAAACAGGTGATAGGTGTGCGCCTCACCAAACGTTCGGCAGAGAACAATGCCGAGGTCCTGGAGGCAGATCTGGTTGTGGATGCCAGCGGGCGCGGCTCATCCACAACCAAATGGCTGGAAAGTTTGGGGTATGCCCGCCCACAAGAGACCGAAGTAAAGGCGCGCATCGGCTATGCCACGCGTGAGTACAGGCGCATCGAGAAAGATGTCAATAAAATTTGCGTGGAGATGGTCTCCCCGGCTGCGCCATTCGAAAAGCATGGGACCTTCCTCTTCCCCATTGAGGACGACCGCTGGATCATGACCTCAGGCGGATATGTCGGCGATCATCCTCCGACCGATGAGGCGGGTCTGCTGGAATTTGTCCGCTCCCTGCCCGCACCGGATATTTTCAACATCATCTCCAAGGCTGAACCGCTGACGGAGATCATCACTTATAAATACCCCGCTAGTCTGCGGCGGCATTACGAAAAACTGAAGCGCTTCCCGGAAGGCCTCCTCGTCATCGGTGACGCTGTGGCGAGTTTCAATCCCATTTATGGACAGGGGATGACATCTGCCGCCATGCAGACGCGTGCGCTCAACAACGTGCTGAAACAACACCCCAGCCTGCAGGGATTGTGGAAGTCATATTTCAAACAAGCCGCCAAAGTAGTGGATATGCCCTGGCAGCTGGCTGTCGGTGAAGATTTTCGATATCCCGAAACCGAAGGGACGAAGCCGCCCTTCACTGATATGATCAACGCTTATGTCGAGAAAGTCCACAAAGCCACGCAGCGCGATCCAGTCGTGCATGCACAATTTCTGCGGGTAATGAATTTGATGGCGGTTCCAACGAGTTTGATGTCGCCAGGGATTATGTGGCGCGTGTTCATGAATGGGTAAAAAAACAAAAACGTCTCTTGCTTGAAGGGACATATACCCTGCTCAAACGCTGGAACTTCAATGTGGTGGCACACGGTCTGTCACTGCATGATGAGAACATGGTGATCCGCCGCTTCGACAGTCTCGCTCAGCGGGATGAGATGGAGGATGCCTATTACGCCAGTGACGACTGGAGGCAGGGTCCATGTGAGGCTATCTTGCCTTGATCGAGAATTACACGGATATTGTCCTTGAGCTGGATGACGTCACTTGAAGGGGTTGCAAACATATTAGCGATACAGAAAGGGAAATGTGCTATAATTCCAGAAATTCGGAAATTCCGATTTTCTGGAGAAAATTATGACTACAGTTCAAATGCGAAGCAAGGGAACAATCACATTCCCCGCAAAATTGCGTGACAAATATAAATTGCAGGAAGGGGAAGTTTTTACCATCATTGACCTTGGTGGTGGGTCGTTTCTACTAAAGCCCAAAATTTATGAGATCGATAAAATTTCTGCGAAGGCAGAGAAGATATTGCGGGAAGATGGTGTCACACTCGAAGAATTATTTGAAACTCTGAGGGAAGTGCGAAAAGAATTGTTTCAAGCGCACTATAGGAATGTGAAGAATTCTTCCGATGACCAAAGTTAATATTTTTCTAGATAGTAGTGCGTTGATTGCAGGTGTTTTGTCCGCCACTGGCGCGGCACATACATTGCTCATGTTTGGTGAAGATGAGACTATATTATTAACGATAAGCGAATGGGTGGTACGCGAGTCGGAAGAGGCGTTAAAACGGAAATCACCTGGAAACATTAAAGCCTTGCGTAATTCTCTTTTGACTTCAAAATTTCAGATTGTTCCTGATCCATCGGGTGAAGAAATACAGGCAAATTTATATCTGGTTGAAGATCGAAATGACGTGCCTGTGTTGCTTGCCGCAATAAAAGCCAGAGTGGATTACCTGGCGACTCACGATCACAAGCATTTTCTTGACGACCCAAAAGTTGCCGAAAGATCAGGCATAAAAATTGGTACGCCAGGTGATGTCCTTGCCTGGTTGAGAGAAAATCTGTAATAGGCTGGGTCCACGTGAGGCTATCTTGCCTTGATCGAGAATTACACGGATATTGTCCTTGAACTGGATGAGGTCACTTTGCAGGGGTTGCGTAAGAAGAGTTGATGTGTGGAACAATAAATACAAACCTGAGAGTCGAGGAGAGACTTTGAAAGTCTGTTCGCTGTAAAATCCGATCCAGAAACGCAAAACCGATATCACGAACAAATGGAGGCAAATGATGGATCAGATTTTCGACTGGTGTGTGAGTGTGTTGATTTATTGGGCAAACATATTTGGCATTACATATAAAGAAATCAACGTCTGGGTTTTTGTTATCATCTGGCCAATACTGACGACCGGGCTGGTTGCCATCATCGTTAGACAATGGCAAAGAATTCAACAGCTCTCAAAACAGAATTAGATATCACTGATTAAGCTACGGCTTTAGGCATTGATCGCATAGTGTATAAGAGGAAGGCAGTGGATGATTCCCCACGATAATCTTGAGGAATTTCGCGACCCGGCAAACTACGATCTCGAAGAAGGTGAGCGTTCCGCTGAGCGCATCGCATTTTATTGTGATCTCGCCGAAGCTGTGGGTGGTGCTATCCTTGAGGTGGCCTGTGGCACCGGGCTGGTCGCGATCCCGGTCGCGGGGCGCGGGCTCGAAGTGACCGGTGTAGATCTCGCCCGCCCCATGCTTGATTACGCCCGCTTGAAAGCACAGAATCAAAAGCTCTCCATCCAATGGGTTGAAGCGGATGCGAGACAGCTCGATCTCGGAAGACAGTATCGATTCATTTACATGACTGGCAATGCCTTTCAAGCCTTCCTGCACCGCGAAGATCAAGAGTCGCTGTTGGCGTCCGTTAAACGTCACCTTTCAGTA
>JAXIPJ010000004.1:0-9682 GCA_045402985.1 Anaerolineales bacterium | reverse complement strand
ATCTTCACCAGCGAGCGCGCCAAATACCTGAGTAGTTTCAATGAGATCCTGGGTCTGGCAAATAACCAGCTCACCACCGATTACTGGTTCACCGCCTATGACGATGTCGGGATGACCACTTATCTCATCATCGCCGCACCCTGAGATCTGATTAGACCTCTTATGTCCATTCGCCAGCAAATGCGCGCGAATTTAGTAAGCCGATTTGAGAAGATTAGCAAACACCTGCGCCTGGGAGCGCAGGTGTTTGCTAACGATAATTCAGCCAGAAGAAAAATTCCCTGGCTTTCGCAAAGGCCTGAAAATACGCGGTCCAATTTGCGCAAGCAAGGCAGTACAAGTTCCGCGCATGAGCACGAATTTTTAAAAACCGATTCGTGAAAATTCGTGTAATTTGCGGCTAAGGCTCTTTGTTCCTATTGTTTTCCTAAATGGGTATTCTATGAACCACGATCTTCTTGATGCTGCGGTCTTACTCAGCATCACGTGGCGTACGGTAACTTAAAAACTCTGCTATTAATTCTCAGTACGGATCGCCTTGCTGTTCCTGTCAAAATAATTCGTCAGGCGCACGCGTAAAGGCCGCAGCAGCCCGATGTGCACCAGCATGAAAATGGAAAAAGCCGACATCACAAGAAAAAAGAACAGGTCATTCAATAAATAAGCGGAATTGGCCCCGGTTGTAAACACGTACCGAAATACGATCAAACCCAATTGAAGCAGATTGATGATAAGCAGTGGGATCGAAAACGGCCGCAGGTCATGATCTTCAATGATCAAATGCAGTCCCACCATGGCGCCCAGCCCGGTCACAACGATCAGCACATAAGCCAAAAAGTGTGGCATATCATAAGCCTGCATATACAATCTTTGCAATATCAACAAATAAAGACTGCAAATACCGATCAGGCATCCCCATATAAAAATATTAATAATGAATGGCAGAACCAAATTTCCGTACACACGGATGGCCACCATCGCTCCCAACCACCCAACCACGTACGCCACCCCGATCACAATAACCTTTGTGCTAATACCAGTCAGTGAGTTCAACAGACCCACACTAAAAATATCAAAGACCAATTTTGCGCCACCTAGCAAGGCAAAGGTCAAAGCTCCAATGCTCAATAACAGCATCAAGAGACTCAACAGAGCTCTCTGCGAAGGCCTGCCTCCACCACTGCGGGATGGCAACGGCGAAGACCCCTTCGGGTTGGTAGTCAAATTATTCATAATACCTCCTACCCAACTGTGATAAAAATAATATTTCAGCGTTCACAGAAATGTGAAGCGATATTATACCCATAAGACTGATTTAGCTCGGAACGAGTTCCCAAAATGGCCTTCGGATTGATCCTTCCCTCTCCTTCAGCCTTTTGACGTTTTTCAGCTCATCCTGGAATTCAGGCGGACTCCGTACATCTGGCATCATCGCCCCTGAAAGCAGATCCGCTAAACCTACGCGTCGGCAGCGCGCGAAAAACGGGCATCTTCCGTAGTGATGGTCCCGCGCACCCGCCATGCAAATTTCGACGCAAACCGCCTGGGCCTGCGCTCAAGGACATCCGCAATGATCCTGCCAAGCAAAGGCGTGAACTTGAAGGCATGGCCGCTATCACCTGTTGCAACCAACAAGCCAGGCCGGTCGGGGTCATGGTCGATCCAAAGGTCTCCATCCCATGAGTCGCAATAGGCGCAGAGACGGTTGAAGAGCACGGGCGCATCTGCCAGCGCCGGGAAAGTGCCGCGCAGAAAGCCACGGAATTTTTCCTCCTGATCGGCAGGCATGACTCGCGGCTCATCCGGGTGGAATCGCCAGCCAGAACCATGATTGGCGATCTTGAATCGCCGATCCTGAATGGCAGGGAATCCATACCAGCCTGTAGTTGCGATATCCGCCGCCCAAACGACGAGGTTCGGAGGAGTGAAAAGTTTTACATCAGGAACCTGAAAGTGGAAGACCGGCTGAAAAACTGTCCACAAGACGTCGCTGAGATACGGAAGCAGGTGAGGGGTCCACGCGCCCGAGGCGATAATGACAAATTCCGCCTGATGCTTTTCGCCATCCTCCGTTTGGATCCCGATCACGCGTGAATCTTTATCCAGCAAATGCGAAAACTTTTTTCCGATGTGAAATCGCACGCCAAGTTTCTGAGCTTCAACATATAACCATTCGAGCACGCGGCCGCTTTCCACCCAGCCCGCGCGCGGGTTGTAATAACCATCTGTATAGCGTTCGGCATTCCAGGCAGGGAAGCGACGTTTGAGTTCCTGCCCATCGAGCCGATCCACTTGGTGTCCCCGGTTTTTTAGAAGCCGATAACTCTCAAATTCAAAACTGCCAGGCTTCATCTCTTCACGCTTCATAATCACGAAGCCAGTCTCATGCCAAAGCGGTTCTTTCCAAGCGCGGTTCCACGCATCCCACACTTCGAAGGCCTGCTCCATCATGATCATATAATCTTCGTCGGCACCATAATCCATGCGCAGGACTTTGCTGATATCGGTCGTCGCTGCCAGCGGATGCGGGATGGGACCGGGGTCAAATACATCCACTACCCACCCACGTTGGCGCAATTCGATTGCGGCGGACATACCGAAGCATCCGCCGCCGACGATGATGACATGTTGTTTATTTAGCATCAATCCGCATCAATTCGTTTTATTTTTCCCGCAGCTTCAAACGCAAATAGACGGCCCCTCTTGCATCTAAAAATATTTCGTTGGGCGTTTTGACGATACGGATGACTACATGCTCACACGTCGAACAACGGAGGACGATGCCGGGCCCATGCGTAAATGCCAGCAGTGTGCCCATCTCTGACTGGTTGCCGCAGGAGAAGCATTCGGCGGGCGCGGCCGTCATATCCATGCCAAAGATCTCATAAAGCAAGCCTGCGGTTGCATTTGCATCCAGCATCAGTTCGCGGTTGATGTCTGTTGTTTCATTCATGGCTCATCCTCCTGTGGGCCCAAAGCGTTCGGTTTTGATCTGGTTTGAAGGAACACCGATCTTGACCAGTGTGTTTGCGGCAGCCTCCACCAAAAGTGTTGGACCACAGATATAGACCTTAACGTTTTTACCAAGCGGCTGCGCAACTTCTCTCAACATATCTTCATCAATGCGGCGTGCATAGCCCTCCCATTCAGCGGGTTGGGAACGCGTAAGCGTGTGAAATATTTGCAAGCCGCCATTTGCGGGTCGCAGTTTTTCCAAGTCGTTGTAAAAGATGATGTCTTCAAAATTGCGCGAACTATATAGCAGGGATGCTGGTGTCTTTATACCCGCAGCAGCGCGATGACGGATCATGGACATCAATGGCACGACGCCAGACCCGCCCGCGATCAACAGCAGTGGCTCGGTCATCAGCGCTTCCCAGACAAAGTATCCGCCGATCGGTCCACGCACTTCGATGCGGTCACCGGGGATAAGCACATCATGCAAATAAGTGGAGACTTCGCCATCGTTGATACGTTCAACGGTAATATCCACTTCACCTGCGCGTTCCGGTTCAGATGCGATGGAATAACTGCGCTGGGTCTGATACCCATCTTCCGCAGTGAGTCGGATATCGTAGTGCTGTCCCGCACGGTGACGCATCCAGGCGGGAAGTGTCAGCGTGAATGACTTTACTTTAACGGTTTCAGGCCTAATGTCCCGTATTGAAGCGATTTGCCAGTCCAGTGTTTGTTTCATAGATGCTCCAGAATGTCATACCTGCCCCACCGCCAGCGCTTCGTCTGCGGGCTTCGCCCTCCGCTCTGCGCGATAGCGGCCCACAATGACATATGCTAATCATTCCAATATCTCTGTTCTTTCCACGGGTCGCCGCGGTTGTGATACCCCGCTGATTCCCAGAAGCCAGGTTTATCTTTTTCGGTGAGGTAAATGCCGCGTACCCATTTGGCGCTTTTCCAAAAATACAGATGCGGCACAACCATGCGGGCGGGACCGCCATGTTCGGGCGCGAGCGGCTTGTCATCGTACTTCAGCGCGATGAAGGATTGACCGTTGATGATATCGGTGAGAGGTATGTTGGTGGTGTAGCCGCCATCGCTGTAGGCAGTGGCGAACCTGGCCTGCGGGTCGAGTTCTGCATGCTCGAGCAACGTATCAAGGCTTACGCCTTCCCACTTCATATCGAGGTGCGTCCACTTGGTGACGCAGGAAATGTCCACCACATATTTCTGCATGGGGAGTTTGAGAAAGTCCTGCCACGACCAATTTACTTTTTCCTTGACAAGACCTTCGATGTTAAATGTCCAGCGGTCGATGGGTGTATATGGTGTGGGGCCGGCGGAGAGGACAGGGAAATCGTTGGTGAGATATTGACCAGGCGGGATGCGATCTTTTTTCTCCCCTCCACGCCGCTTGCCGACGAAACCACGCGAGACAAATCGTTCCTCTGACATGGTTGCTCCTTTTTGCGATAGGTATTGCCAGAATGGATAGCCTTGACCTGCTAGTCCGAGTGTATAACGAGGTGGGATTGGAGTCAAGCGGAGATTCAAAGGGAAATGTAATTTCATAGCAATCGCAGTATAGGACTTCTTTACACATTATCCGTCTTTCGTCAGCAATGATGGAAGCGAAAATGGACTCGTATCATCCGTTGTTCTTATATAGCGCAGAGATTTGCCGGTCATGATAGAATCCGCCAATAGACCTTGATAACATTGAAATGCGCTTGCATGATTATTACGAGGGATGAAAAGTTACAATTTTTAATAATGCCAGTGTATCCAAACTTATTTGCGGTTGTCTTCGATACTGATCTTATTCAAATCTGGAAAGATCCCCGCAATCCATAGGTTGTGCGAGTTCACAGCTAAAACAACATCATCAATTTAGCTCGTATAAAGTCTATTAGCAGGAAAAGCGAGTGTATGCCAAAATTCAAGCGTGACCGGCCGACGATTGGTATCTTACCAGGGTGGTCGGCCCTTGCAGGCAAAATACCAGACCGTTACCTTGCATCCGTACTGAGAGGAATCCAGTTCGCGGCACGCATCAGGGAGTGTCATCTGTTGCTGGCGTGGGGCCTGGGACGGGTGAACGATCCCAGCGGCTTATACACAGCCTGGCCTGTGGCTTCACTCGACTCGGATTTCGTTCCGGTTGGTCCATGGAATACCGATGGTCTAATTGTCTTTGCGCCCTTGCGGCATACGGCCCGTTCACTGTACATCCAGGAATTGTGCGAACAGGGGTACCCTGTTCTCTTCATTGCCACAGGGGAAAGAGAGCCCATGGTATCAGCCGATAACGAGGCAGGGATTCGTCAGGCCGTGACTCATCTGGTGCATCACGGCCACCGCGATATCGCCTTCATTGCCGGGGACCCGGAGGATAGAGGGGATAGCGAATCCCGGCTCCGCGCTTATCATTCAACTGTACTCGATTATAAGCTGAACACGGATCCCTGCTTGGTTACACCAGGCTGGCACACTTTCTCCGGAGGCTATGATGCGGTGCGCAGGATCATCGAGTCGGGAGTCAATTTCACTGCTTTGGTGGCAAGCGACGACAATTCTGCCGTTGGGGCCATGCAGGCTATTCGGGATGCAGGCCTGCAAATCCCTCGCGACATAGCTGTTATCGGCTTTGACGATCAGCCGGACGCGGTGGCGCAGGTGCCACCCCTTACGAGTATTCACGTTCCCTTGACTGAGATTGGCCAGCAGGCACTGGTGCTTATGTTGGATTATCTCACTGGGCAACATGAACTCGAATCTGTCCTTATACCGACTCGACTGGTGCCCCGTCAATCGTGCGGCTGCATGCCAAGCGTTGTATCTTCAGCAGCGGAAGGGGAATCCAGATCACAGGCCTCATCCACCAGTGAGTCCGAGGCACATATCTCTGATGTCCACACTGTCAAACAGCAGATCGTAGATGAAATGTTTGCCCTATTGCCTTCCTCATCAAGGTTCCCAGGCGGGGAACGGATGCACCGCCTCTGCACCAATCTGGTAGAGGCATTTTACACGAGTCTCAAAGAGGACACTTCTGTTCACTTTCAAAAGATGCTCATGGAGTTTCTCTATGATCTGGAACTGACCGACGATAACACAGACCCGTGGCAGGAGATCATCTCGGCCCTGCGGCGTGAGATGACCAGGCTGCCGGTAAGTTGGGGAGATGCTCAGACACGACGTCTTGCGGAAGATTTGCTGCATCAGGCGCGAGCGGCGATCAGCGAGAGCGCCCAGCGTCAGGATCACAGGCATCAATACCAACGGGAAATCGCAGACCAATCGTTGAGTGAATTAACAGCCCGGCTGAGTGCCATTTTGGATGAACGACAGGCGGTTGAAGTTTTGGAGGCGCATTTGGCTAATGTAGGCATCCGCCACGCCAGAGTTGCGCTCTTTGAAGCGGAAAAAGAGGATCCCGTTGCATGGAGTGTAATGCTTAATTCTAATTTGGAATTGACAAGCCAACACTTTGCCAGCCGCGAGTTTCCACCAACCACTCTCTATCCATCGGATGAATTATTGAACCTGGCTCTCCTACCCCTGGTTTTCCAAGATGAGCTCCTTGGCTACGTGGCTTTCGACGCGGATAATCTAGGACCATGCACAATTATCGCGAGGCAACTTGCAGCCACCTTCAAAGCCTCTCGCTTGCACGCACAGGTCATCGAGCTTTCGCTAATTGATGCCCTCACCGGTGTCTACAACCGCCGTTATTTTGATATCTTTCTCAGCAATGAAGTGGACCGTAGCCGGCGATTCGAGCGCGATCTGGCTATTATCATGCTGGATATTGATCATTTCAAAAACTATAACGATACATTCGGTCACCAGGCCGGTGACAAGGCTTTGCAGTTTGTGGTGCAGTGCCTTCAGAAAGGACGCCGCAGTGCGGATATGGCAGCCCGCTTCGGTGGTGAAGAGTTTGCACTTATCCTGCCGGAAACTGAGGTCGTTGGTGCATTGGAGGTAGCTGAGAAAATCCGCGCAGCGATGACTGGTTCATCTGAGCTTCGGCATCCTCTTACACTGAGCATGGGAATAAGCATACTGCACGGAACTGATATTGAGGGTGATATACTCGTCCAGCAAGCCGACCTGGCCTTGTACGAGGCAAAGCGAGCAGGACGTAACCGAATATGTGTTTTTAAAGACAAGAGATCAGCCGATAAAGAGAAACTTCCATAATTGGCATAAATTGAATTTTTGAAATCTTAATGCTTTTGAAGGCAAAACAGCCCGGCAAGTTTTGCCGGGCTGTTGCATTCTTCATTCTAAATTCCTAAATATGGATTGGCTGTCCTTCCGCACCGTGAGCAGCTTCCATCAACACTTCACTCAACGACGGATGCGCGTGCACGTTGCGCGCGATCTCATGCGGGGTGAGTTCCATCAAATGAGCGAGCGTAAGTTCTGGGAGCAGTTCGGTCACTTCGGGGCCGATCATATGCGCACCCAGGATCTCGCCATATTTTTCATCCACAATAATTTTGACCCAGCCCGCGTAATCGCCAAGCCCAAGAGCCTTACCATTTGCTTGAAATGGAAACCGTCCAATCTTGATGTTATAGCCGCGTTCCTTTGCCTGCGCTTCTGTATACCCAAATGAAGCAATTTGCGGATGGCAATACGTGGCACGCGGCAGCATGTCATAATCAAGAACGACCGTCTCAGCGCCAGCGATATTTTCAGCGCACACAATTCCCATTGCCGAGCCAACGTGCGCCAGCATCAACTTGCCCGTCACATCGCCAATGGCATATATATTCGGAACACTCGTCTGCATCTTCTCATTGATCTCGACCATGCCGCGCTCATTAAGTTTGACACCAGCTTCTTCGAGTCCCAGGCCTTTGGAATTGGGGCGGAACCCAATCGCTACCAAGGCCTGCTCCGCTTCGAGCGTCGTTTCCTTTCCATCAGCGGACACCTTCACCTTCACACCGGTTTTCGTCGCTTCAACAGATTCGACCTTGTTCCCCACCAGACATTTAATCCCGCGCTTCTCAAATTCCTTCTTCAGATCCTTCGAGATCTCCTCATCTTCCAGAGGGACAAGCCGCGGTAACATTTCAACAATGGTCACATCCACGCCGTAGGAACTCCAGATCGTTGCAAATTCAACACCGATCGCACCCGAGCCGATCACCACCACGCTCTTCGGAAGTTTCTCCTGCAAAATGGCTTCCTGATAAGTAAGCACTTTTTCGCCGTCCACCTTCCACGCGCCAGGGACAGCCACACTTGCACCAGTGGCAAGGATAATATTCTTCGCCTGCAACTCGGTGGCTTTGCCATCCTTATCGGTGACCGTGAGCGTATCCGCGCTCTTGAACTTTGCCTCACCCATATGGACAGCGATGTTATTCTTGCGCATCAAAAAACCCACACCCTTGACAAGACGATCTGAATTCTGCCGCGAACGCTTGACCGCAACGCCGTAATCCAATTTAAGGTTATCGAACGAAAAACCAAAGTCCTTGCCGCGTTCCCGGAGAGTATGCGCCACCTCCGCATTTTTCAACAATGACTTTGACGGAATACAACCGACATTTAAACACACACCGCCAAGCCACTGCTTATCAACAATTGCAACTTTCTGTTTCAGCTGTGCGGCGCGTATTGCGGCAACATATCCTGCGGGTCCCGCGCCGATCACAACGACATCGAAATTTTCTGCCATGGAAAATATTCTCCTTAAAATATTAAAGGGTTAAGGGGATTATACCCTTAACCCTTTTCACTAACATATGTCATTGCGAGGGAGCGACAGCGACCGAAGCAATCTCCTCACGCTGGAGAATTTTAAAGGTTTTTCTTGAGAAACTCAAATGTCCGATCCCACGCCAGAGACGCGGCAGCGGAGTCATATTCAGGGCGATCAGACTCCACGAACCAGTGAGCCGCCCCTGGGTAGAAATGAAGCGTGACGTCCATTCCTGCATCCCGCATGTTTTGCTCCATTTCGCGTACATACTCAATGGGCTCCCACTCATCGCTCTCGCTGAAATGACCCTGGACCTTCGATCTCACTTTTTTGAAGTCTCCACCTACTGCGCCATAAAATAAAACTGTCGCGGCAACTTTATCAGGGTCTTCCATTGCAACCTCCATTGCCCAGGCCGCACCCATCGAAAAGCCAATCACGCCAATCTTGCCAGTCTTTGAAAAGGTGAGCAGATGATCTTTGGCGGCCATCACAATTTCGCCAACGAACTTATCATCACTTTTTTCCATCAACTCTTTGGCACCTTCAATTGTTTCTGCGATTTGCCCATTCCGCAGGTCTGGTGCCAGCGCAGTGAAACCTTCCTCCGCGAGACGATCGCACAACTCTTTGAAAAACGGCTTGAGTCCCCACCACGCATGCAGCACAAGCACAGCGGGACCTCCATCTTTTGGCTCAGCAAGATATGCATTAACAGGCTGGCCTTTTACATCTAACTTGATTTCGGATTTTTGGATGGACATTACGGACGCTCCTTTTGACGGGATTATATCAGAACACACGTTCTATTTTGGATCTAAAGCCAGCGCCGCACACGGGACTTGTAGCTGGTATAAATATCCCCAAACTTTTTCTCAAGATAAGCCTCTTCGTGTTGGATGACAAGTGCATTCATCAAGATTACAAACAAGGGACTGAGGATCAATCCCCAGTAGCTTCCAAATATGAATGGGAATCCAATCAAAAGACAGACAAAGC
>JAXIPJ010000140.1:0-14341 GCA_045402985.1 Anaerolineales bacterium | reverse complement strand
GGAGAAATTATTCCAGATAACCAATTATCGTTATATTAATAAACTACCCACTGTCGTTACAACCAATCTAATGTTGGATGAGATCGAAGGACGAATCCGCTCGCGTCTGCAGGATGACGAATTTGTCAAACATATCCGAATTACTGCACCTGATTATCGCAGACCAGAGGAGACGAGCAATCCTGGTATCTCAATGCTATCGTGGCCAGAAATTAAAGAAATGACTTTTGAAAGTTTTGAGCCCCGTGATAATGAACTAGGCAAGGAAATCGTTACTACTGTCACAGTGGAAAAAGAGACTGGCTACCGAAATCGGTCTAAAGAAAGAATAGTCACTAGAAGGACCGTCACACAAAATGATATTAAGTCATTGCATGCTGCCTTCAATGGAGCAATTAATTTTGCAAAGGATCCAAAAAGCTGGTTGGTTTTTCTAGGAGAATCTTATTGCGGAAAGACCCATCTAGCGGCCTCCATTGGACATGATCGCGTTTCGTTGGGAGGGCAAGCCCTTCTTGTTGACGTTTCTTCACTGCTTGATTATCTGAGACAAACATTCAGTAAAGAATCTGATATCTCATTCAGCCGCCGTATCAATGAAATTCGCACTACGCCGCTTTTAATTTTAGATGATATAAAAGAAAGCCAAGCAAGTTCTCTATGGGCAGAGGACAAATTATACAGTGTGTTAAACTATCGCTTTAACACGCACCTGCCTACCGTGTTGACATCCACTTTGAGGCCCGAGGCTTTTGCGTTGAGTTATCCGAGTTTATGGAATAAGTTGCTGGATAGATCCAAGTGCCGGGTTCATGTGATTGACATGCCTCCCTATCGTCGTTTGGAAAAACCAGATAAGGCTAAATTACAAAAAAAATGATCAAAGTAGTTTAGGCATTCTATCTAAAAGGATATGAGGATTATCGATCTTCAGAAAACAAGCAAAAGGCAAAAATGGATTTCGAGTATTTCTTTTATAAACCATTAAGCTGGGAAGATCTTATAGAGAAGCTCAATCACCATCCCGATAATTATCCGCTCGATCCATTGAAAAACTCTTATATACAATGGTTAATTGACTATTGCCGTAAAGCACAAATTTTTTACCAGTTCCAATATCGTAAACACTCTGATCTCACTTGGTTAGCCTTTTGCCAAACTCATTCTTTACCAGATTATGAAAATCCTAACAATTTCAATCTTGAGATTGAATGGCAAAATTGGAAAGAAGACTATAGACTCAACATCCATTACGATGAGTATCAAGAGATATGTCAAAGTTTGGCACATTTGCAAGAAACAGTGCAACAAAATATTGATACAAAAACTTCAACATTTGTTGGAGAAATAATCTCGAATCGAGAAATTGACAGAGCCTGGTTTAATCAGATAATAAATAATTCTCATCAAAAGATCGAAGAACTAAAAAAAGTTTCTCATGAAAACTATGAAAAATATCGTCAAACAACACATTGGAAAAGAACACGTGCCGCTATACTCTTAATTAGCAAAGCTGTTTGCCAAGCCAAAGAATGCAACCTAATAGGAGAATCTTGGTATGGAGGAAATGAGTCAGAGGTGGAAGTGCACCATTTAGATTATTCGAATATAGGTAACGAAAGATTTGACGATTTAGCACTACTATGCAGATACCACCATGGTTTACTCCACACTAATCTCAAAAATAAGGGAAGTAAAGACATCCAGATGTAATAATCCCGAATTTATGACAAATTGCACCTAGCAGTGAATATCTATCAATTTTTTGATAAATATCTTGTCAAATCGGGAATTCACGGGTAGAATGCCGTTCGTAAATTAGCCCTGGGCTGATTTTAACTCCATCAACAAGAGGTTTTACATGCTCCCAACTTATCTGCTGTCCCTGCGTGAGGGACTTGAAGCTGCCCTGATCATCGGCATCGTACTTGGTGCGGTCAACAAGATCCGGCGCAATGACCTGGCTCCCGCTGTGTGGCTGGGCACATTGAGCGCTGTCATTGTCAGTATTTTGACTGCGGTCATACTCACCAGTTTTGGCATGTCGCTCGAAGCAACTGCCGAACAAATTTTTGAAGGCATTACGATGCTCATCGCTGCCGGCATCCTTACATGGATGATCTTCTGGATGAGTAAACAGGCGCGCTTCCTCAAAAGCGAATTGGAAGCAGGTGTCAATAAAGCTGCTGCATCCACGGGTAAACGCGCCATGTTCTGGCTGGCTTTTGTTGCAGTCGTTCGGGAGGGTGTTGAACTGGCATTCTTCATCACTGCTGCGTTTTTCGCTGGCGATCAAAGCCAGGTGACCAGCAATATTATTCAGACGCTGGCTGGCACGATTCTTGGACTCGGAACTGCTGCCTTGCTCGGCTGGACGCTCTTCGCCACCACCGTCCGCCTGGACCTGCGCCGCTTCTTCCAGGTGACGGGCATTCTGCTCATCTTGTTTGCGGCTGGGCTGGTTGCGCATGGTGTACATGAGTTCAATGAGGTAGGTTGGATCCCCGCAGTGGTTGAACATGTTTGGGATGTGAACGCTGTTCTCGATGAGACATCTGTGCCAGGCCAACTGCTCAGGACCTTATTTGGCTATAATGGCAATCCATCACTGACCGAGATGATCGCCTATTTTGCTTATCTGATCGTTGTGAGCATTTTCTGGAGACGGGATAATGCTGCCCCCGTCAAAGCACCAGCGCAGTCGCGGGCGTAGAGTCGTTTTATGAACGGAAACAGGGCCGCAGGTCTTTTCAAACCTGCGGCCCTGTTTTTACTTACCGCTCATCTCATTAATTACTAAACTTCTTAGAATGATTTGCAGGCTAAAATTCAAAGTTCAAGTTTAGGTTATTATGCGGTACTCTGTAACTTCATGATCAAATACTTGGCTGAACGCAGTAACTACTTCCTGCTTTACGCGTTCCATCGAAGGCGGATTCTCCAACAGGTCCGCAAGTGAAACGATGGGTTCATCCTGCAATCCACAGGCGATGATGCCATCCCAATAACCCATATCGGGATTCACGTTCAATGCGAAGCCATGACGCGAGACTCCACGCGCATCCACTTTGACGCCAATCGCCGCGATCTTGGCTGGCTTCTGGCGATCTTCCGGCTTGCAACGGGGACAGCGCGAATGGACATCTGCCTGGATCCACACACCGGTCAACCCGGGCCTTTGCCCTGCCGCGAGCCCAAGACGCGCCAATGCCACTATGAGCGTTTGCTCCAACTTGCGGACATAGCCAACGTAATCTGCTTGGGGGATACGCGACTCTCCCTCATCCCCAACCCTTCGCCCAACAGGAGAAGGGAGCTTTAACGGAATCAACGGATAGCCCACCAACTGTCCGGGGCCGTGATATGTGACATCACCACCACGATCCACCCAATGAATGGCAATTCCTTTTTCTTTTAGTTGGGATTCGCCCCAAAGCAAATTTTCCAGCTTTCCGCGGCGGCCAAACGTGTAGACATGCGGATGCTCAAGCAGCAATAATGTCGGCGGGCGTTTCCCCTGCGCGATCTCCGCCGCGTATTGATCTTGTAATTTCCAGGCTTGCTCGTATTCGATTAAACCTAAATCAAGAACTTCGTAACCCATTCTTGACTGACTCAAGCCATTTTTCATAATTTTTCAGCCCATCGTACGCCGCGTACTGATACGAATCTGATAGAGTGGGATAGTTATAGACAGCCTCAATAAACGTGTCGATGGCGCCTTTCGCCAGCATCACATGTGAAGCGATGTGGATCAACTCCGAGGCCTGTTCGCCGATGATGTGCGCCCCGAGCAATTTCTTATCTGTGGGTGAGAAGATAAGTTTGATCATCCCGCACAGATCGCCGATGATCTGGCCGCGCGCATTTTCTTCATAGTATGCGCGCCCGATGAGATAGGGAATATTTTTCTCCTTGCATTCATCCTCAGTGAGACCAATGGATGAGATCTCAGGGATCGCATAGACTGCCAAAGGCAGGAACGGGGCCAGCCGTTCCTTATATTCAAGATCGAATGCATGTACAACGGCTGCCCGCGCCTGTTCCATGGATGTGGAAGCCAATGCCGGGAAGCCGATCACATCACCTACGGCGAAAATATTTGGGATGTTCGTCTTGAAGTTCTCATCAACTAGGATCAATCCGCGTTCTCCCATTTTTACGCCAACTTCCTCCAGGCCAAGACCTTGTACATTACTTTGCCTGCCTGAGGCGATCAACGCGACTTCAAAGTTGTGCGAGTCGCCTTTTTCGAGCGTGAGTTTTATATGATCCCTTTGCGGTTCAATGGTGACCATGCGGTCATTGAAAATAAAATTGAGGCCGAGTGTTGTGAGTTGATCCATGAGGCGTTTGGCGATCTCCGAATCGACAAAGGAAACGATGCGGCCGCGCGGCTCGATCAATGTTACTTTTATGCCCAGCGCGGTAAAGATGGATGCATATTCCGTGCCAATCACACCTCCGCCCACGACTGCCATTGTTTTGGGAATGTGATCCATATGCAGAATGGTATCAGAGTCGTAGATCAATTTTTCGTCAAATGGAATGTTGGGGGGATGGACAGGCGATGAACCGGTGGCGATCATAATGGTCTCGCCGTAAATTTCTATTTCGCTATTCGGCGATTTAACATGGACTGTGTGTGCATCTTTTAGCGAGCCTTCACCTTGAATAACAGTAATATTATGACGCCGAACAGTCTTCTCTATGATCTTTCTTTCATTGTCTACTACGGTCCGTTCGCGAAACATAAAGTCCTTGATGGACAGGTTTTTCTTGAACGAGTAGTCAATTCCGTATAAGCCGCGTTGCTGGAAACCAGAGAAATACAAAGCGGTCTCACGCAGTGTTTTGGATGGTACTGTCCCGGTGTTTATCCCCGCGCCGCCCAAATAAGGCGCGCGTTCAACCAACGCGACACGTTTGCCATAATAAGCCGCTTTCGACGCACCCTTTTCTCCGGCTGGCCCGCCACCAATTACGATCAGATCATATTTTTCTGTCAAAATCTTTTACCCAAATATCCTTCTAAATAAATTGGACTCCAGTAAATTATCCGGGTCACATCTTTTTTTAAGTTCCTTGAATTTTTGGATCGTCCCTGCTCCAAGAAATGCACGCGCGGTTTCAGCGGATGTTTCACTATTCTTGGCAAAATAAAAACGGCCACCAGCTTTAAGGACGATACGATCAAAGTCCTGCAACATTTTGCTTAACGGTGCGCGCTTTCTGTCTGTTATTTTGAAATCCATGGCCAGCGAGAAGCCATCCACTGCATGGGTCAATAAAAATTTATCAGGGCGATGCCGTTTGGTGACTCCCACATAGGAAGGCAAGCCGCGTTGATGTGAAATACCAATCATCTCACGCCATGCCGCTTCGGCAGTTTCTTTTGGAATGAAGGATTGATACTGGATCAGACCGCCGCGCCCGAACGAACGTTCCCAATTGGGCACATAATCAAGCAGGAAATGAAACCCGGCATGGGATTGCCGGAATGTATGTTTTCGCAGGCTCGCCACATACTTTGCCGTGTTGATGCCCCATACACCCAGGTTATTTAAAAACGGATTCATGAAATAGTGCAGCAAGGATTTGGGCATTACACCAAATAGTCGATCAGGCAGCTGCTGATATGCCAGTTGGAGCGTCTCGTGCGCGTTCGGATCTTCGCCTTCCTTCAATTGCTGCGCCCCGTGGATCTGTCCGCGGCCGAGGCTTTGACCGCGCGCGGTCGTATCCAGCCAGCCAACGATGTAATCATAGCGCGGTGCGTTTTCGCAGATGTCGCTTAAGTGTCGGCTGAGATTCGGCGCGGCCCACGCGTCCACCGATAAAAGTCCCGAGTGGATGCGTTTCATCTGCAGCGTAATCGATGTAAACACGCCAAGCATCCCAAGCCCGCTGATCAGCGCGTAAAACAAATCCGAATTCCTGTGCGGCGCGCAGGTAATTTCCTGGCCAGTGGGTAGGATGGCAGTGAACTCCAGGACGTGTTCACCGATTGGTCCCTTTTGAAAATTATTTTTGCCGTGGATGTTCGTAGAAAGACAGCCGCCCAATGTGGTTTTCATGGTGCCAGAAACGACGGGCGGCCACCAGCCATCTGGTTCGACGCATTGCCACAACTGTTTCAGAGTGACGCCGGGCTCGCATCGCACTACGCCCGAGCTGGAATCCCATTCGAGGATCTGATTCATCCCAGACATATCCAGCACGATGCCGCCACCGTTGAGGGACACGTCGTTATAGCTGATGCCCGTTCCGCGCGCAGTGACTTTAAGCCCAAGTTTTTTCGCGAGCTGAAAGGCTTCGAAAATATCTTCTGCTTTTTTGATCCGAATCCGATAGGATGAGGCTTTAAGCGAATGCCCAAAGTTTTCGAGCTTTGTAAAAGTGTTGAGGGGGAAGGACATTGTTTGAAAACCAGAGATTAGAGACTAGTCTCTAATCTCCAGTCTCTTTTTTAGAACGATAATCTTCTAAAGATGACCGAGGGAGTGTGCTGAATGGCAAGCATGATCCAGCGCCAGATGGAGGCTGTGTAAATTACCTGTTTGCGTTTCTGCATGGCTTTCAAAATATCTTCAGCGGCTTTTTCGGGGGCAATCGCAAACGGAGTTGGCCCCTGCGCGGCTTTGAGCATTTCGGTCTTTAAGAAACCAGGTTTAACTGTCAACACGTTCACACCGTGACGTGTGAGACGGTTGCGTAAGGCTTCAAGATACGTTGCCAGCCCAGCCTTGGAGGTGTTGTAACCAGGGTTGCCGACACGTCCGCGATCCCCCGCCACAGAGCCAACACCAACGATCTGCCCGGCTTTTGCAGATTGGAACATTTCGGCAACCGGGTTCAGCCAGGCGATGGCCCCAATGAGATTAATTTCGATCATCTTGCGGTCATTCTCAAAGTTGTATTTATCGATCCCGCCTGGAGGAAAATTCACACCCGCCAAAAAGATCACCATGTCCAGCCCGCCGAGATCTGAAACGATCCTGCGGAGCAGATCTGGAACCTTGTCATATTCCGCCACGTTATGAGGATAGGCAAATGCGCGTTTCTCGTTGGATATCCGATTGATCTCATCACACAATGAATCAAGTAATTCTTCTCTGCGTGCAAGCAGCGCGAGTGTGTATCCCTCACGGGCAAGGCGACGCGCCAACTCTGCGCCGAGTCCATCTGACGCGCCGATGATGATCCCGCGTCGGCGTGGATTCAGTGGCGTAGCGGCAGCGGGCCTGCCCTGAGTTTGATCGACACTTGCATCTGGCGCAAGTGAGGGTTTGAGTGGATCAGACAAGTTATCCTCCAGGTTTGATGGCTGCATTCTAACATATCCACGACCTTCAGCCATCCACACAGCAAAGCGCGTTTCTTGAATTGTCTGATAAATTCCCAGTGACGATGGGGGATTTAAGGGGTTGTAACGTGTATGTAATAATTGCAGGAAAACGAGTCGTTATAATGTCCGTACTTAAAAATCATGATTGGTTGAGAAAGGACACTCTCAGGTTTTATCCTGGTTATAGTAGTGCCGTACTGAGAAACAAAAAGAATGGGTGACAACAGATCAAAAATTTTGTCAGAAGCTCGTGGCTTTCTGGAAAAACAGGGCGGTTCCGTACATGACAGGGAAACCCTCATTGGACTGCTCGATATTTTAACCGCAGCACTGGAAAGATATTCCCCCAATGACATTCAAAATACGCAAGGCATTGCCCGTGAACTGATCAACAACCGGGCATTGCTCGCCATGCTCAAACAGCAAACTGACGAGCTGGACGCGCTCAAGAAGCTGAGCATCAATCTCACCTCCAGCCTGGATCTGTCCGCTGTGTTGGATGCCGTTGTCTCTGAAGCAATGCGTTTGATAAAGAATACGCGCGATGTGCATATTTTCCTTTATCGAAATTACAAGCTTTCCTTTGGCGCAGCCCTGGATGTAGAGGGAGCGCGCAACAAGCCCTGGTCCAAGCCGCGCTCCAATGGGCTTACTTACACAGTCGCGCGCAAAGGTGAAATAATCATCGTCGAAGATATGCACAAACATCCTTTATTCTCGACGGCACCCAAGGATTGGTCAGGTTCGATTATTGGCATCCCGCTCAAGATAGGTGATAAGATCCTCGGCGTGATGAATCTTTCACGCTCAACGCTGGGTGAATTTACACCTTCTGAATTAAGACTACTCAGCCTGCTCTCAGATCAGGCGGCAGTAGCCATATCCAATGCCAGCCTGCATCAGATGATCAGCAGGCAGGCTTACAGCGACACTTTGACTGGTCTGCCCAACCGCCGCGCGCTCGATGAAAGACTTGAAGAAGAGGTGCAATCTGCGCGCAGAAACAATTTCTCCTTTGCAGTCATAATGATGGACCTGGATGGATTTAAAGATGTTAACGATACATACGGACATTCCGTTGGGGATGATATTTTGCGATTGGTCTTCAACCAGATGGCGCGCGGTGTGCGCAACACGGATTTTCTGGCGCGTTATGGCGGCGATGAATTGACCCTGATCCTGACCCAATCTGATATGTCGTCCGCGCAGATCGTGGCTGAGAAGATCGTCGAAGGGATGGGCAAACTCAAATACAAATTTCCTGATGGACGGAAACTCAAACTGGCTATCTCTGGTGGAATTGCCATTTTCCCCGTCAACGCCCGCAACGGACCAGACCTCCTGCGCTCGGCAGATGCGGCTCTTTATCAGGCCAAGAAACATCAGCGCGGGTCATTCCAGATGGCGCGCGGCATCACAGGTCCATTGGCATCACACAGGATCGGAAGCGAATAGCCTCCGATTATTTTTTCGGGGGTTATAATTCACCGAGTTCACCGAGGAGAATCAGCATGCCCCGCAAAGTAAAGATCATCCTGAATCCCATGGCAGACATGGGCAATGCATGGCGGGTGGCGCGCGACCTGCGTTCCATCACGGAACAACATGGCGGCGTGGATTGGAGCGGCACGGTCTATCCGGGGCATGCGATCCAGTTGGCCAGGCAAGCTGGCGAAGAAGGCTATGATATGGTCATTGCCATGGGCGGAGATGGAACAGTCCATGAAGTGATGAATGGTCTGATGCAAGTCTCTGAAAACAAGCGACCGATACTGGGAGTCGTCCCAGTCGGTTCTGGCAACGATTTTGCGCACAGCATTAGTGCCTCTAAAAATTCGAATGAGGCTCTCACACGCGCCCTTGTTGGAGATGCCTCCACTGTTGATCTTGGCTTGATGACCGATGAAAACAATGGCCGCAGGGAATATTTTGATAATACACTTGGCCTCGGTTTTGGCGCCATCGTTACCATCCGTTCACACAGGCTTCCGATTCTGCGCGGCTTCCTCATGTATCTAGCCGCTGTCCTCCAAACCATCATCCTTGATCATAATCCCATCAAAATGCAGATCGAAACAGATGATCAAAAGTGGGAACAAAGTGTTATCTATCTGGTGTTATGCAATGGCCCACGCGAAGGTGGCGGTTTCCTCATCGCTCCCGAAGCGAAGATCGACGATGGCATCTTTCATTACGCCATGATCACAAACGTCAGCCGCCCGATGATGTTCCGCATCGTGCCCGAAGTGATGAAGGGCACGCACGGACGCTTCAAACAGGTGCGCATGGGAACCTGCAAAAAATTCACGCTCACAGCAGACCGCCCGCTTTATATCCATGCCGATGGTGAAATCTATTCAGGCCCTGGCAGCGATCTTCGCAAGGTAAGTTTTGAAATTTTGCCAAATGCTTTGAAGGTGGTAAGGGGCTAAACCAGTAAACACGTAAACAACAAGCACACAACCCTGTTTACATGTTTACCTGTCTACTTGTATACTTGCACCATGCCTGATCTATTTGATTCCCTCCTCAAACAAGATTTCGGACACCTGCGCATCATCGCGGAATTCTGGGGACTCGACTTGGATTCCAAAAGCGCGGACGCGGCCCGTGAAAAGCTAACCGTTTCCCTTCTGGACCCGAAGCTGCTAGCCGAGTTAACAGAGACTCTCTCCGCTGAGGCGGACTCTGCCATTACGTATCTCGTCAATGTTGGCGGGCGAATTCCATGGCCCACTTTTACACGTAAATTCGGAGATATCCGCGAAGCTGGTGCTGGCAAACGTGACCGCGAGAAACTGCATCTCAAACCTGCCTCTGCGGCGGAAATCCTGTACTATCGCGGCATACTGGCAAGAGCTTTTTTTGATACTGAAAAAGGTCCGCAGGAGTTCGCATATATTCCTGACGATCTGCTTGAATTAATCAACCGCGGAGTCACAGAGTCACGCAGAGAAAATCAAGAAGTTTCTCCGAGCCTCAAGGACCTATCATCCCCGCTGAGGACGGTGGCAGAAAATGAATCACTTGGCAGACCTGCCTCTCCAGCCGAAAAGGGACGGGAAGTACTCGCCAATGATTTCATTTTGGATGAGGTGACAACTTTACTAGCTGCCCTGCGCATGGGCAAGACTCTAGAGTCAGACAGCTCGCTATCGGTTTTGCAGGAGCAAGCGCCTTTACTCCGAAGTCTGCTTAATACCGCAAATCTTGTCAAGCAAAATATCCCGCAAACCGAAGCAGTAAAAAACTTTCTGGCGTCATCACGCCCGGATGCTTTGAAAATGCTGCAAGAGGCGTGGGTTGAAAGCCAGGCATTCAATGAATTACGCCTCATGCCAGGCATTGTTTGTGAGGGCGAATGGACGAACCAACCTCATGAAACGCGTGAATTCCTGTTGAATTTATTGGATGCCATTCCTGAAAACAAATGGTGGAGCCTGAACGCTTTTGTGCGCGACATGAAACAGAAATATGCAGATTTTCAAAGGCCCGCTGGGGATTATGACTCATGGTTCATCAAACGTAGATCGGATGGACAATATCTGCGCGGTTTCCAGCACTGGGATGAAGTGGATGGAGCACTTGTCAGATACTTCATTACAAATATCCTGCACTGGCTGGGTCAGGTTGATCTGGGTTTCACGGAAGGAAGCAATCAACCCTCCGCATTCCGAATCTCCAATATCGAGTCTCGAATAGTTAATATTGAAGATAAGAAGCTACATGTCTCTTCCCAGGGCAAGATCACTGTACCGAGATTAACTCCACGAGTCGTTCGTTATCAACTTGCGCGCTTTTGCGAATGGGATGAAGATAAAAAGGACGAATATAAATATCACATCACAACCACCTCTCTTACAAAAGCCAAAGAACAAGGATTGAAGGCCGAGCATCTATTGTCCCTGCTTGTAAAACATTCCGATGCAGGGATTCCGCCATCGCTGGTGAAAGCGCTCAAACGCTGGGAAGTTAATGGGACAGAAGCGCGAGTGCAGACTCAAGTCGTTTTAAAGGTCAGCCGGCCCGAGATCCTGGAAGAGATGCGAAAGTCAAAAGCGGGAAAATATTTGGGCGAAGTGTTAAGTCCAACAGCGGTCATCGTCAAAAGCGGAGCCATCCAAAATGTAATGGACGCGCTGACCGAGTTGGGTTTGTTGACAGAAGTTATAAAAGATTAGCCACCCAGCGCGGTGACAACAGCTTCCTTCAGATCAAGCGACTTGCCGCGTTCGAGTCCTGCTTCGATATCATCTGCGCGCGATTTTTTCAGATCTTCGATGACAAGCTCAATATCGCGATGTGTATCGCTGTTGGTATCAGGGTGAAATTTACAGAGACCCAGAATTTCCAGCGCGCGCTCACGCCTGCCCTCGGCAGTGAGTATATTTGCGTAACCCACCAGTGAAAATAAGACCCAAGAAACCGAATCATTTTCAAAGTTGAGCTGTAGAGCTGCACGAAGAGAGGCATAGGCATCGCTAATTTCTTTTAGCCCCACTTGTGAAAAACTGAGATTGATGAGCATGATTGGCAACGCGTAACGATTGCCCAATTCGCGCGCCAGCTTAATGCCTTCCAGTGTGTAAGGTTTGGCCTCTGCGTACTTTCTTTGAACACGAATCAGTTCACTCAGATTATTATATGTACGTGCGAAACCATGGCGATCACCAGCATTTTTGCAAATTTCTATAGCTTGAAGGTGGTAATCATGTGCCTGTTCGAATTGATGATTATTCACGCTGATCATCGCAAGCATGTTCAAGGAGAATGTTTGTGCAATGGCATCGCCTGCTTGCTTTGCAAATTCATAGCTCTCTTCGCCATATCTTTGCGCGTCGGCATATCTACCCTGATAGTGGCTGATGTATCCAAGATGAGCGAGTGTGTAGGCAATCACATCAATATCATTCAATTCCTGAGCGATGCTAAGACTATTTTGCAAATTTTCTTCAGCCTGGCCGAACTTGCCTTGTTCCAGTCCAATGCGGCCCAAACGCGCCAACGCTTTGGATTCAAGTCCTCGGTCACGAATAGTGTGAGCCAGCGCAATACATTCCTCAAAACGTGCGGTGGCAGTGGCATGATCGGTGAGCGAAAGATGTGCCATACCAATAGTCAGCAAAAGACGCACACGTATCGCTGGGTTCGTATCTTCGGATGAGGCAAGGATAGCTAAGGCGTGCTCGGAGGCGGAAAGTGCTTCGCGATATGCACTGAGGCGCATTGATTGCTCTGCGGCCCGTTCAAGGAATTCGACCGCCTGCATGGCCTCGCCTGCAAGTTCATAATGCTGTGCAATCAAGCCAAGATATTCGTCAATCCGCTCATCACTTTGCTGAATCAGCCAATCAGCTGCCATGCGATGATACAGTCTACGTTTCGCTTTTAACACGCGTTCGTAGGTGACTTCCCGCAAAATTGCATGCTTGAAGATGAATTCCTGCGCACTGGCAAAGGCAGATGGCTGGTGTGAGAAGACCAATTCTTTATTGCTCAATGCGCTCAACGCAGAGCGTACCTCCTCGCCGCCTGTGAGAGCCTGCGCAGGCTCTGAGCCATGCATGGCTGCCACAGCTGCGTCCCAGAACGTACGACCGATCACCGCAGCGCGTTCGAGCACATCATTTTCACTATTGGGCAATCTATCAAGACGCGCTTGCAAAACACCTGTCAGAGTGGCAGGGACTCGCAATTGCGTCACACTGTGCGGTACGATTTGCCAAAGTTTCTCGCCCTTTATGATCACACCATCTTCAATCAACACTTTTACTAACTCTTCCAGATAAAACGGATTGCCCTCCGCGTTTTTGGCAACTGTCTCCACAAGGTCTCGAGGTAAATCGGATACATTTTGCAAAATTTCACGGACCAATTCGCGGCTTGCATCGAGATCAAGACTATTGATCGTAATGGTGGTACAAAGTGGGAAATTGCTCCCCCAGTTTGGATGCAATTCATCCAGACGGGGACGTGCCGTGCATAAAATAAAAATCGGCAGATTGGTTTCCAGTTTTGCCAGATCTTCGATCAACTCGAGGGAACCATTATCCGCCCAGTGAATATCATCCAGCAAAAGAACAACAGGTGAGGCCAGTGTAAGTTCTGTAAAAAACTGCACGATACTGTTGAAGGAGCGATCACGGATCTGACGAGCGTCCTTGCGGATACCGCGTACAAACATGCTTTCAGAAAAATCAAACCCGAGCAGTTCGCCAATTAATGAGGCCCGCTCTTCGCTCTCAACCTCGGCCATTACTGCCATTCCCTTCAGTAATTTTCCTCGTGCCTCAGCCTGTGTGTCGCTGTCTCGAATCTGAAAACGCTCGCAAAAGACATCGCGCAACAAGCTGTAAGGCAGACTCATTGTCTCTTCATCGGCGCGGCCTTTGAATAAATAATATTCGGTTTGATGTGACTCCAGCCACGCTTCAAATTCGTAGATGAGGCGGCTTTTTCCCAGGCCCGCCTCCCCTTTCACAACGACCACTGTGACATGGCCATTGATCACACACTGCTCAAGAGCAGATTGTATGGTCTGAAATTCCGTTTCGCGCCCGACCATTCGTGTTGTTACGCCTTCGACACCTCTTCGGCCGATTCGAAATGCGCGTGGCCTCACACGCTGGATAACGTATGTTTGCAACGGCTCGGTCTTGCCTTTCAATATCAGCGGCGTTTGCTTCTGCACATCGAACACACCGCGCACAAGTTGGTAGGTATCGTGTGAAATAAGTATTTCACCCGCACTTGCAGAGTTGACCAGTCGGCTGGCAGTATTGACCGTATCACCCATGGCTGTGAATTCACCTTGTGTTCCCATGGCACTCAACAAGACCTGCCCACTATTGATTCCCACTTTCATGCGGATGGGGAGACGCGCAGCGCTCTCCTTGAAGGTTTCCTGAATTTGGAGCGCGGCACGCACAGCACGTTCGGCATCGTCTTCGCGTGCGGTTTCTGTTCCCCAAAGTGCCATGACCGCGTCACCAA
>JAXIPJ010000070.1:0-2797 GCA_045402985.1 Anaerolineales bacterium | reverse complement strand
CGAAAATTTCTTCGACGACGTCCGCCACGCCGCGGATGTACGCAAGATCGAATTGCGCCAGAAACTGGATGAATTGCGCGCACCGCGCGAAGAAATGTAAACAGGTATCCCGTGTAAAACAAGTAGACAGGTAGAACCAGTATTTATCCGTCTACTTGTGTACCTGTTTACATGTCTACCGATCTATCTCGATCTTCAAATCCCATACATCCCCGTCAGGCCAATTTCCTTCCACCCATTTAGCCACATTTTGTAAAGCGGATCGTAAAAAAGCGGAGTCATTGCCGACCATCGCGCAGACGATAACTGCCTCACCCCACTTGTCCTGCAAATCCATCTCAGCCACTGAGACGTTGAACTCGCGATGCAAACGCGCCATGAGCGGCTTGATGCGTCCACGTTTTTCTTTGAGTGAAAAGGAGGCAGGGAGGTGGAGATGAACCGTGAGGACGCCAATCATCTTATTTCATCGCTTCACGCAATTTGTTAGCTAGCGCAAGCGCGTCTTCGTCGTTGCACGAATCATCTCTTGCCAGAAAAGCAACACCATGTTCCGAAATATCTTTCGTTCTTGGAATCAACCACACGTGAAAGTGCGGGACGCCTTCCACCATTGATACGTGATAAATGCGCTCCGCATTCGTAAATTGCTTTAATGCCAAAGATATTCTCTTTGCCAATATGCCATAACTTGCCTGTTCCTCGTCATTGAACTCGGCAAAATCCAGAAAATGCCTCTTTGATTCAATGAACAGTGTGCCTAATGGCCCCAGCTCTCCTGGCGCGTGGCAGACCATCCAATGCTCATCTTCATAGATATATCCGCCCGAAGGAGCGGCTTCTTGTCCACTGTGTTTGCGGCAGATGAAACAGGTTTCCATAGTTTATATGTCATCTTTTTTGAGAGGCGCACGCAGTGAGGTGGATGGTGAGGGTGGCGAGCATTTTGGTTACTTTTTGTCTTTGAAAGGGTAATCTATCCCTTGTTTTTTTGTAAATGAAGAGCATAATTTTCTATCGAGTTTTGATTTGAAATATAAAGATCCAACAATAAAAATAGCAAAGGGCAATATGCAGAAAATTGCTTGACCCATCCATTTGGGATAAGTAGCAATAAACCAGGCTACAAAGCTCACTGCGGAAAATAATAAGTAAAGATAAGCCTTTTGATTGGCTTTATCACTAACCCAAAATAGTGAACTCCCAAATGAAAAAAGGGATATTAAAGCCAGAATCAAGAATGCAACGGCAAGAGCTCCGAAAAGCCAAATTAGAATTTGCTGAAAAATTATCATTGTTCTTTTACGATAGTTGATTCAGATTTACGAATTACCAATTACGTTTTACAATCTCTCACATGACTAACACCGAAATTGCCTACAACAAAGCCCTCGATTATCTCTACTCATTCGTAGATTATAGCCTGAGACATTCCTCCGAACTAGCCAAGGCGGATTTCAACCTTGACCGCATGTTCGCCTTGATGGAAGAACTTGGGAATCCGCAAGCGAAATATCCCATCATCCATGTGGCTGGGACGAAGGGCAAAGGCTCAGTCTGCGCGTTGTGTGCGTCCGCTTTGCAGGCCGCGGGATACAAGGTTGGCTTATATACGTCACCGCATTTACTGGATTACACAGAGCGAGTCCGAATTAATGGAGAACCAATTTCGCATGAACAATTAGTTGTACTGGTTGAAGGAGTAAAACCTGCCGTTACGAAAATCCCGAAACTGACAACGTTTGAGATCACGACTGCACTGGGCCTGCTGGCTTTTGCAAAACAGAATGTGGACGCGGCTGTCGTCGAAGTCGGTTTGGGTGGGCGGTTGGATGCGACCAATATTGTCACGCCGAAGATCTCGGTGATCACGTCATTGTCCTATGACCACATGGCTGTTTTAGGAGATACACTGGCAAAGATCGCGGGAGAGAAGGCAGGCATTATCAAGGAAGGCGTGCCTGTTGTGTCTGCTCCGCAAAAAGAAGAGGCTCTTGACGTTTTGGAGCGCGTAGCCAATGAAAGAAAATCACAATTCACTCTTGTAGGCAGAGACGTAAGTTTTGAGCGCCTGAGTTATTCTTTAGATGGGCAAACACTAAGTGTCATCGCGCTGAGCAGAGTGGAGCGAAGTCGAAGCGCCTCCACTCAACGCATAGAACTGAAGATTCCATTGTTAGGTCTCAATCAAATCGAAAACGCGGCGACATCCTATGCGGCTTTGAAAGCCAGCGGCCTTGAAATTTCAGATGAAGCCATCCAAAAAGGATTTTCTCAAGTAAAATGGCGCGCCCGATTTGAAATCCTCCGGCAGGAGCCGCCTGTTGTAATTGATTCGGCTCACAACCGCGATTCTGCATTACGTCTGCGCGAGACACTTGATGAAATTTATCCTAATAGACTCGTCATCTTGGTCTTTTGCGCTTTGGAAGATAAAGATATTTCAGGCATGTTAGAAGAACTTAAACCACGGCTTGAAAGTGTTGTAGCGACACATGCAGATCATCCACGTGCGCCATCAGCTGAATGGATCGCTGAACAGGTGAAGAAAGCTGGGATTCCAGTGGAAGCAGTTTCACCTGTAACTTCTGCGTTAGAGCGAGCACTGGAATTAGCTGGAGAACGAAAACTCGTTCTGTCTGCCGGCAGTGTTGCCT
The DNA here is from genome assembly GCA_045402985.1 of Anaerolineales bacterium. Classification (GTDB taxonomy): domain Bacteria; phylum Chloroflexota; class Anaerolineae; order Anaerolineales; family Villigracilaceae; genus Defluviilinea. The sequence goes on along the minus strand of JAXIPJ010000070.1, from coordinate 140 downwards.
TTGCTGGTGAAATCACTGCTGCTTGGCGAAAGAGAAAAAGCTGAAGCCAAAGATCAAAAGACTCATCGTCACGCGCGCCGACCATCCGCGGGCGCTGGAGGTGGAGAAAATTGTCGAGTTGGCGCGGCAGGCAAATGTCG
>JAXIPJ010000204.1:0-5927 GCA_045402985.1 Anaerolineales bacterium | reverse complement strand
CCTTTCCACACTTTAGCAGTTTCTCATCTTACTCATTCACACATCCGGGTATCATAGATATACCAACGCACGCATTTTGAATACGAAAGCGAGTAAGAAATTAAAAAGAAGCTAAAACATTTTTACCTTCTGCTCATCTTGCCATCCATCCTGCTGACGAGTTGTCAGCCAGCTCTTATTGTGGAGCCTGCCTGGATAACTTTTAAGAATCAAGAATATGGGTATGAGTTTCGATATCCAAGCGATGCACGGGTGGATGTAACGCTCAAGGACGCGAGTCAGGTCAAGGTCCAGATCGGACCGGGCGATCCATTTCAAGTGACTGGCAGCCTGGAATACTCATCCGCAGATGTTCTTTATTATCTGGATACAGCAGCGATTGGCGAGCGAACCATTGGGGAAAATATCTGGTCTGAGTTTCTGCTACCGGATGGATACTGTGATGCGGCGGGTTGTTCCTCTCCCATTTACGCGCTCCAGATGGATTCGGGAAACATTTTATTTACCGTAACTTTCTACTCTCAGAAAACAACGACTGAACTGCAGGAAGAGATTCTCGCAACATTTAAAATATCAGCCAGGCCCTGATCGTTTCATCTCCCAAACATATTTTTCAACAACGGATTAATCGCCTCCCAATTTGGCGCGAGCACCTGGGCACCTCCAGATGTCTGAAAAGGGATCACCATGTCGCGCGTGATCGTTTGGCTGTCTACGCCAAAAAAGACTGTGCGCAGCAGGGCAAAGAGGAGCCGTGGCCACTGCCAGAGCGGAATGTTCGTATCGATCACCTGAGTCAGCGAAAAGATAAATTGCGGCAGGCCGCGCCAGGACGAGGGTCTCAGCGCTTTACCGAAAGAAGCGGATATCAAAATCTGGGCGCGCTGCATGCGGCTGAAGTCATCACTGCTGCTGCGGTCACGTGCAAAAGCGAGCGCCTGCAACCCATCCAAATGATGCGTGCCAGCTGGCAATATTCCCATGGGCGCGTCAAGCTGAATATCCACACCACCGAGAGCATCCACTGCAGAGACCAACCCGAACATGTGGACCACAGCATAGTAGCGCACAGGCACGTCAAAGTTATCGCGGACCGTCTGCATGGCCGCGCGCGGACCTGAGCCGGGCTGGTTTGCTTCTGCAAAGAAATAAGCAGTGTTGATGCGTTGTTCACCCACGTTAGGGATCGTAACCCACAGGTCACGCGGAATCGAAAGCATGCCGACGTATGGCTTGAGAGGTACAATCGTGGTCAAAATAATTGTATCGGTACGACCCACAACGCCGCGCTCAGGAGAATCATCCGTGCCGAGCAACAGGATATTCGTCCGTAGGGGCGCGATGAAATAGACCAGGATCAGCGCGACAAACGACAGGAGCCAGAACCGCGTTCTCTTGCGTTTTGGTGCAGGGTGAGTCTGCACACGTTGAAATTGATCCAGGCGGCGGGTGGGCTGAGTGACTTCAGACATAAGGGCGCAATTGTACTGACGCATTATGAAACCAGCATGAGCAGGGTTTGTAGTGAATGTCTAACAACAGAAACATAATGTCATTCTGAACGACCGAAGGGAGTGAAGAATCCCGCCGCAAAGCGGCGGAGACCCTTCGCTACGCTCAGGGTGACATATAGGCCGAGGCAGGTAAAATATCGAAAACATACCTAAGTGAAAGAGAGAAATTACCATGATCTACCTTGCAACTGAAAATGGCCTCTTTGCTTGCGAAAGAAATGACGAGTGGCGGGTCGTCCGCCATGGGTTGGTCGGCCAGCGCGTCACAAGCGTCATCGCGCGTGAAGGCACGATCCTGGCTGGCACAATAAACGGTATCTTCCAATCTGACGATGATGGGCAAACCTGGCAGGAGGCAAGCGCAGGACTGAGTCATCGCCATGTTCGCTGGCTGGCGTATCATCCCGATGTTTCTGATCTTGAGTTTGCTGGCACTGAACCTGCATGCATTTTCATCTCGCGGGATGGAGCGAATTCCTGGCGTGCATGCAGTGAAGTGGAGAAATTACGCGATCAGCACGGCTGGTCCATGCCATACTCGCGCAATGCAGGTTGTGTGCGCAGCTTTACATTCAATGGTCCACGCGCCTACGCGGCGGTGGAAGTGGGTGGTGCAATACGGTCGGATGACCGCGGCGACAGCTGGCGTTTGGCCGAAGGCAGCGATGGGAATCCCAGCTTCGCAGGTCCGCCTCCCCCGTTCATCTACCCGGACGTTCATTCCATCCATGTACATCCATCTTCACCTGACCTGGTCTTCGCGCCTACAGGAGGTGGATTTTATCGTTCGTCCGACGGCGGCAAGACGTGGGATTACCTCTATGAGTGCTACTGCCGCGCGATGTGGGCAGACCCATCTGACCCCGCGCATCTGATCCTGGGTCCCGCGGATTATGTCGACTCGAACGGGCGCATCGAAGAGACTCATGACAGCGGCGAAACCTGGGTGGGCGCATCCACCGGTCTCAAAATTCCCTGGCGCAGGCACATGGTGGAACGATTTACCCAAATTGATACCGAATTGTTTGCAGTCCTTTCGAATGGCGAGTTGCTATCTGCCCCGTTGATCTCACTGGAATGGAAGCGGATCCTGCCAGACGTGAAAGACGTGAATGCAGTCACAGAGATGGCGTAAAGCCGGAGGACGATCTGTGAACATGGAATTTATAGCAACTGAAAATTTAACCGATGGCCATAAAGAAAGCATTCAAAAGTTAAGGTCAGCAGTTTATCCGCCCGAGGTGTTAGCGACTCTTCCAGGCAGACTCTTCACCTGGGCTTCAGCACAATGGTCTGTTCTTGTATGGGATGAAGATGAACTGATTGCAAAAGTGGGCTTGCTTGTGCGAGATGCATTCCGCGACAACGCCCCAAAGCGGATCGGTGGAGTCGGCGGCGTGATGACACACCCCGCAAAACAAGGTCAGGGACTGGCAAGCAAAGCGATGCGCGAGGCAGCTAATCGATTTCATAATGAACTGAATGTTGCCTATGCCCTTCTATTCTGCCTCCCACATCTCGTTCCGTTTTATAGGCGACTAGGTTGGAGGCCTTTTGAGGGGAAAGTATTTGCGGAACAGCCTCAGGGCAAGATCGAGTTTTCAGCCAACGGCGCGATGGTGCTGGATGTAAAAGAACAGGCGCCACTCGATGGCGTGTTGGATTTGAATGGCTTGCCGTGGTAGTAGCTTTGCCCCACCCGTCCCTGCCTTCGGCGGGACACCTCCCCCAATACGACAATAAGATTTTTCTTCGCAACCAAATTCGATCTGTCGTATTTGCCCTTTACAGGATGCTTCGCGAGGGAGGGCCGGGGAGGGGCCCGCTCTGCAACGACTTTCACATCGTCCCTGTGCTCTTCAGGGGTCTTGCACGCAGGTGATTTTTCCTGTATGCTTGATCTACCACCACTAAGGCTTAGAAATACGAATCACTCCAACCAAGTATGGGATATAAACTTGCCATCGACTTCGGTATGACCAACTCTGTGATCGCACAGTGGGATGAAACCTCTGTCAACGGTCGGACTTTGGATGTGCCGCTGTTGAGCGCGTCCACACCAGCAGGAGAATTTCTGATTCCGACTCTGCTGTATGTGCGCAATGGTCAAACCGGGGAGATCGTAATGGGTGCAGCAGTACGCGCCCAGAACCTTGACCATCAAATGGACAACCGTCTGTTCCGTAATTTCAAACGCACGCTTAAAAAAGAAGCTGTTTTTGATGCACGCCTGATCGATGGCGCGCCATGGACTGAAGCACAGGCGAGGCAGATCTTCCTGCGGCGTTTGTTGGAGTCACTCCCCTATCGCGCGGAAGATATTGATCAATTAGTAGTCACTGTGCCGGTTGCAGCTTTCGAGGAATATACGAGTTGGTTGAGTCAGGCAGCGGAGGGTATCCCCACTAAAAAAATCCGCGTGGTGGATGAATCCACGGCTGCCGCGTTAGGATATGCTGTCACGGCACCAGGTGCCATTGTGCTGGTCATTGACTTTGGCGGAGGCACATTGGATCTTTCGCTAGTTCGTTTGCCCGAAAGCCGCGCAACGGCTGGCAGGAAATTGAACCAGACTCAGAATGTCAGTAGCGCAAACGCACAGGTGATCGCCAAAGCCGGGATATCTCTGGGTGGGTCGGATATCGATCAATGGTTATTGCAGGAAGTGTTGAGGCGTGAAAATCTCTCATCCAGCTCGCTGGGCGCGGCATATGCGGCTCTGCTTTCAGCCTGTGAACAAGCCAAGATCGCACTCTCCACGGCGCACGAAACAACACTTCAATTTCTGCAGGCTGATGGCAAACAAATTTCCATTTCATTGACACGAGCTGAGCTTGAGGCGCTGATCCGTCAAAATGGTTTATTTGGCGCCCTACAGGGAGCGCTCGAAAAAGTGATGGGGCTGGCGGCGCAAAAGGGTGTCTACCGTGAAGATGTGCAACATGTGTTACTCGTGGGCGGGACTGCGCTCATTCCCTCCATTCAACAGACGCTGGATGAATACTTTCGCGCCATCACACAACGCCAACGCAAAGCCATCACGCAAATGCCAGCCTGGCCAGACCTCACCTGGAAGATCGGGAATACTTCGATCCGCGTGGATAAACCTTTTACCGCGGTTGTGGAAGGTGCTCTGCAGGTGGCAACCGGATTTCATTTGGATGACCAACTCGCACACGGATATGGCTTGCGCTATCTCGATGCTACCGGCACACCGCGTTTTGATGAAATCATACCAATGGGCAGTGTTTATCCGAGCAAAACCTCAACTCGCCTGACTCTTGGCCCAGCTCATGGGGATCAGGAACACATTGAGTTTGTGATTGGGCAAATAGACACAGATGCCCTTTCGGCGGCGGAGGGTAATTTCGCAGGTGGGCAAAAAACATCTATTGCACAAGCAGGCACAAAGGGGCAAAGAATCGCCCTGCTCAATGCGGGGCAGCCCATCCAGGTGAAACTCTCATCGCCTGGTCAACCTGGAGAAGCGCGTCTGCTTGCCGAATTCAGGGTCGACGCGCTGCGACGCTTGCGTCTGTCAGTCACCGATTTGGGAACGCAGAAGAAGTCCCTGGTAGACGCCGTGGTGACTGCGCTGGGATCAGGCGTTGGTGATGAAAGCACGAGCGCTGTGCAAACTTCAGGCAATGAACCCATGCTGGTGCAGGGCGAAAAAAATATCTTGCAAAGGTTCATCCAACGGCTGGCCCGGGTATTCAGATATTTCCCACGGGAACAGGTTTCGGTGGAAGCGTTCCTCGCAGATTTGCGGTCAGACGATGCTTTGATACGCTTTTCTGCCGCCGAAGCTTTGGCGCGGCGCGGTGATCGGGATGCGCGGCTGGCGTTTGAAGACATTTTACAGATTGGCACACCACATCAACGTGCGAGCGCCGTCCGTCACCTTCATCGCTTTTCATGGTTCGCCGCCGAACCCCTTTTCCGTAAGGCATTGATGGATGAGGATACGCGCGTGCAGGAAGCCGCGGTGTTTGCCTTGTGCAAAATGCGCATTCCGGAGGCATACCACCTCGCCGCGGACGTTTTGCAGGATAGCAGCAGCGACGCCCTGTGTTTGTCCGCCGCGTGGAGTATCTACAGCCACCCTGATCCTGCCGCGGTGCCAGTGCTTGCCCTGGCGCTGCGCGCGCAAAGCCCTGAGACCCGCGCGCTGGTATTGGAGGTGCTGGGTGCAACTGAATCCGCACAGGCGATCCCGGCCGTCAAGTCGGTCATGGGCGATGCTGATCCTGAAGTGCAATATGCTGCCACCCTTTCGTGGGTGGAACTGGCGCGCGAGAGTTGTTTTTCTGAATTAGCCACGTGGATCGAAGAGACTCGCGGCTGGTCGCGCCGCTGGATTTTGAGAGGCTTCTTTCATGCGACCAATTACATGGGAATTGAAAGCGGCTC
>JAXIPJ010000433.1:0-4526 GCA_045402985.1 Anaerolineales bacterium | reverse complement strand
TTGAGTGAGGAAATCTATCAGTGCTTGGCGGGCATATAAACTGTATTCGCCCAACCCCAAAACGTGTCCTACGCGACTAAAAAAGCGGTTGACCAAGTGATAAAGCGTGTAGGATGCTACCTTCATAATCGGCCTGATTTTTCGTGTTCGGAATATGATGGAATAATACCTTTATGTGAATAACGATTTGCAGTAATTCGTACGGTTGCCTCTGCTGTGCCTGCTTCAACTGCAACATCTATATCTCCTTAACTTTCCAGCAAACCACGCAAACCCTCCCGCAATACTTTATGGTCACCTGCCAACAAAATGAGGAACTCACTGTGAAAGTCATTTTTAACTGCTTGTTATCTGTATGGTGACCAATCATCCTTTCACCGTTTCCTAGCCACGAAAAACATGTGGTTATTCACAAGAATCAAATATGCTAGAATAAGACAGGCCTTATCGGATTTTTCTGTGACTCAATGATTTCGGCTTGAGGTTTTGACCGGATGAAATGCCCTAATTGCCAGGCGAGCAATCCAGATGAAGCAAAATTTTGCATGAATTGTGGAATGTCTCTCGCGATCACTGTTCCTGCAACCGATGGGGAAATTCGTGATGCGCAGGTAAAAAACCAATCACTTGATAAATTTATTCCGCGCGAGTTGATGACAAAGATTGAAGCCGCACGAGCACATGATGCAATGGTGGGCGAACGGCGTGTCATCACCATGTTATTTTGCGATGTCAAAGGTTCGACAGCCGCCGCGGAAAAAGTGGACCCGGAAATATGGTCGGATATTATGAACGGCATTTTTGAATACATGATCCGTCCAATCTATAAATACGAGGGCACAGTGCCCCGGCTGATGGGTGATGCGATCCTGGCTTTCTTCGGCGCTCCGATCGCACATGAGGATGATCCACAACGCGCGCTGCTGGCGGGATTGGAAATTCAGGATGGAATTAAAGAATACATTGAAGAAACTCGCCTCAAACATGGACTTGAATTTGGTCTACGTGTTGGAATTAATACTGGCCTCGTCGTTGTCGGCCCAATCGGATCTGACTTGCGCATGGAATATACGGCAATAGGGGACGCTATCAATCTTGCCGCACGCATGGAACAGACCGCTGTGCCTGGAACAATTCAAATCTCAGATGAGACCTATAAATTGGTTGCCCCCTTCTTTGACTTCGAGGCATTGGGAGAGGTTGAAGTTAAAGGCAAGGCTACGCCGATTAAAACGTATCGTCCGCTGGCGTTGAAAAAGACTCCAGGCCATTTGCGTGGACTGGCAGGACTATCATCTCCATTGGTCGGGCGCGAGGCACAATTGGCTTTGCTAAATCAACAGTTACAGGAATTGAAAATCGGGGCGGGATCATTTGTCGCCGTGATGGGGGAAGCGGGGCTTGGAAAGTCCACTTTGGTCGCAGAGTTAAAAAAGTCGAATGATGGGTATACCTGGTTGAGAGGCGACGCGTTATCCTATGCACGCTCAGTCAGTTATTTTCCGTGGAGGCAGATCATCCGCCAATCCGTTGACGCATATGAAGACGATACGCCCGGCGAAGTGCGCGAAAAATTGCGTTATGTGTGTGATTGCTGCAGATTGCCTGGAGGAGATCTTCCATTTTTGGAAGCCATGCTGGCAGTGGAAAGTGAAGAAAGTTTGCAGGTTGTAACTGGCTATCAGGGTGAAGCGCTTGTTCAAAGGATGGTGGATGCTACGCGGGGATTCTTGTGTGGGCTGGCAAGGGAAAGCTCGCTTGCAATTGTGTTTGATGATCTGCATTGGGCAGACGAGGCTTCCTTGAATCTATTGCTTAGCCTTGCGGACTTGACCCATACGCAGCCACTGCTTTTCATTTGCATGTTGCGACCCGATAATACCGCTGCCAGTTGGGATGCAATTAAAAAAGTTCAACAAAAAGTGGATGCAGGATATCATTCCATTTTGCTTGAACCCCTGCACGCTGAACAAACAGATGTATTGCTGGCAAATTTACTGGGTGTGAAAGATCTCCCGAAAAACGTTCGGGATATGATCGTTGAAAGAGCAGATGGAAATCCATTTTTCATCGAAGAATTAATTCGTTCCCTGATCGAAACAAAACAGATTGTTCGTGAGAACAGTCATTGGCGGGCAGTGAATGAAAATGCAAAAGTCTCCCTGCCAAACACGTTGCGTGGCGTACTTGGCGCCCGCATTGACCGTTTACCTGAACTGACAAAACACGTTCTGCAAAATGCAGCGGTGATCGGTCGTTCATTTGACTTGCGCGTCTTAAAACAACTGACCAGCTTGAATGGTGGGTTTGAATCGCAAATTCAGTATCTAAAAGAAGCCAGTCTGGTTGAACCATTTCGTGAGGAATATACGTTCAGGCATGTTTTGATCCAGGAAGCGGCTTATGACTCAATTCTCATCAAGAAGCGTGTGGAACTTCATCAGCGTATCGCAGAGACACTTGAAGAGCTTCATGCGAATCGCATTGAGGAATTTGCGCCGCTGATCGCTTATCATTTTTACAGCGCGCAGGATCCGCGCTCCCTTAAATATGATCTGCTGGCAGGCGAAAAGGCTGCGCGCCTGTACGCCAACGCTGAAGCCGCGACTCATTTCAGCCGCGCACTTGAAGTTGCAAAACGGATTGGAAATGAAAGCGAGCTAATCATCAAACTCCACACACAATTGGGATCGGTGCTGGAACTAAGCGGTCGTTATGAACAGGCTTTACAAAATTACGATGAGATGCAAGCCTTTGGCCGTCAGAGCAGAGGACGAACCATCGAGATGACCGCGTTGATGGCAAAGGCCACCATCTATTCGACCTTTACGCGATTACATGATTCAGCGCTCAGTGAGCAATTGCTCATTCAAGCTCTTGATATTTCACGCGAGATTGGTGACCGTGCCACACAGGCGCGCCTGAGTTGGAATCTGATGCTTACCTATTTATTCTCCAAGCGTCCCGATCAGGCATTGGAGCATGGTGTACTTGCTCTCAGCCTGGCGCGCGGGTCTGAAGACCGTGAGCAACTCGCGTTTGTGTTGAATGACTTATGTCGTCTATATACATGCAGAGGCGAATTCGAAAAAGCTTACGATGTAATTAAAGAAGCACGTGAGTTGTGGCGCGCGTTGGATCATCAAGTCATGCTTGCAGATAGTCTTGGTTCCGAAGCGGAGGCGCGTTTCAACGCAGGCGAATTTGAGCAGGCTTTGAAGTGTACTCAAGAAGCACTGCAAATCACAGAAAAGATCGAGAATCTTTGGGGACAGTCTTATGATCGCATGCTCATGTCGTTTGTTTATCTTGAGATCGGCAGGTTAGGAACTGGGATTCAACTGGCAGAGCGCAGTATTCAACTCGCAGATGCGGCAGGGCTGATCGCCAGTAGCATCGGCTTGCGCTCTGAGTTGGCCTGGGTATACGCCTATAGCGGCGCTTTTGAAAAAGGATATGAGTTAATCGAGCAGGCTTTACAAGTCGCTGAAGCGAAACAACCTGCGTGGAAAGCGTTTCCGCAAGCGGCGAAGATACGCATGCATTTGCTGCAAGGCGATGTTCAATCCGCGGTGCAGTTTGCGGGGAATGCGCTCTTTGAGCCAATCTCGATTCCCTACGCGCGCTATACTATTTTTCTTTGTCTTGCAAACATCGAACTCGCAATTTCAAGAGGTGATCATACTCTTGGTCTTCGTCTCGCTGATGAATTATTAAATGAAACGACTCCTTTGACGCGCGTGGATATTCCTGAAGTGCTACGCTGGAAGGGAAACGCATTAATCGGATTGGGACAACTCGACGAAGCGCATCAGGTCTTAACTAAGGCTTGTTCGCTCGCCGAAAAGCTTGACGCTAATTCCCAGCTTTGGACCAACCTGGCTGGCCTTGCAACAGTAAACTCAAAACTTGGAAGACATCAGGAAGCCGAAGCAAATCGAAAAGCAGCCTGCTCCATTATTCAACAGATTGCAGAATCCCTGCATGAGGTTGGTCTGAGTGAATCGTTCCTGAATCAGCCTCGCGTCCAGGCGTTGATGCGATAAATCCAACGAGGAGAATCATCATGCCCATCGAAGAAAATAAGAAAATCGTCCAGCGCTATCAAGAAATTTATAACAGCAATGATCTGGATGCACTGGGTGAAGTCGTCGCAGATGATTTGCTCACGCCGAAGATCATGCCTGATATGCCGTCAGGCTTGGAGGGAGCAAAGGCAGTCCATAAAAAGACGCTGATTGGAATGCCTGACTTCCGCACCGAGATACAAGACCTGATTGCAGAGGATGATAAAGTCGTCGCGCGCGTCATCATGACTGGAAGTCACACGGGGAATTTTTATGGCATTCCTGCCACGGGAAAACGCGTTGAATTTTCAGGGATGTTCATCGCCCGAATTTTGGACGGCAAGATCGTGGAACACTGGGGCGAAGAAGATGCATTAAGTCTATTGCAACAACTGGGCGTTCATAAAATTTAATGTTGAATCGTTTTGCATCTCTATTACAGGTTCGCCTTGACGAAGG
>JAXIPJ010000038.1:0-16906 GCA_045402985.1 Anaerolineales bacterium | reverse complement strand
ATAGCCGCCTTTGGGTTTACGCCGTGGGAGCGTTTTGATGAGGCGGCGATGTGCGCGCAGGTTTTGCGCCAGTGTTTCGTCATTTCCGCTTTGAAGGGCCTCACGTAATAAATTGGCGTAATCTCTCTGACCCTGCCCGCTGAGGAAGGGACTGATATGCAGTTGATTATTCGTAACATCATATTCCATTTCGGTCAGCATCAGCTGTCGTGCACGATCATCAAGGTTTTCAAAATATAGAGCCATGGTATCCTGCTACTTTCATTTGTTCGTGTCCAGTAAGTTTAACGTGCCTTTTTATATTATTGTTATGCGCTTCGACTCTTTTATATTTCGTTCTCCTAATTCTCCAAAATTTATAGAGGGTGGACCATTCCGCCTGTTTGGAATAGGTGGTCTTTTTAGTGTAATAGATTTTTGCAGGCTGATGGGATAATTAGAACAATTGTACTAAAAATTGTCGAATATGGCAAGTTCCTGTTGGAATATTCCGAATTTTTCCAATGCACCGGCGAGACAATCAGCTATGCTCTGGCAATGGTTTTCTGGCCACATGTATCGCCACGATACCGAGCGAGAGTCGTTCGAACGATACACTCTCAAATCCCGATGAAGACATCTCTTTTGCCAGCGCCTCTGCGCTTGGGAATTCCTGAATGCCTTTAAGCAGATATCGGTACGCGGCTGCATCGCCTCCAGTGGCTACCCAACCAATCAACGGCATGCACAGACTCATGTATGCCAGATAGGCGTGCTGCAGCCATGGCCAAACGATATTGGATGCTTCAAGCGAGACAAACCTGCCGCCTGGACGCAGCACGCGCAGCGCTTCCTGCAGGACGTTTGCGCGGTCGCAGATCTTGAGACCTAGTGAGATCGAGTAAAGGTCAATGCTGTCACTTTGGATATCTGGCATGGAGTGTGCATCAAGCACGCGAAAATCCAGTGAAGCAGCAAGCGAACCCGCTCGCTTTCGAGCAATCGCCAGCATTTGCGGACTTATATCTGACGCAATGACCACTTGTCCGCGTTGTAACCCTTGATGATTGGCGACGCGCAACACAACATCGCCTGTTCCTGCGGCGGCATCCAGCAAACAGATCCAGGGCTCCTGGCCGATAAGAGCTGCAACTCGTCTCTTCCACAATCTATGAATGCCGAGGCTGAACAGATCGCATAGCAGGTCGTAGCGACTGGCAATTCTGCCGAAGACATCATCCGCTTGAGCATGGAAATCGGCAGCGTTCGACGATTGGGCTTGTCCGTTGGTGCTCATCTGCGCCCATTTCGCAATCTCTCCAGCCTCTCCAGCATCACTTTATCAAGGTGTTCCGGGTAAGTGATTCCATGTGTTGTTGCGAGACCAGTCGCGATGTCCCGAAAGAAGCGAACGATAATATCCGTAGACTCCAACATTGCATCTTCTTCCATCGGACAATATGTCGCTTTTAGAGCAGCTAGCTGCTCAACAGGTATAGCCTTCTCGATTTTGAAATAGCCCTCCTCTCCCACATCTTGATCTAAGAAGTTGTTTCGCAGGCGAGCAAGATTTATACAATACAGACGCAAAGCACCTAACTGACCATGCGCCCACCAGAGTTGCCCGCGTGCCAGCGCAGTGAGGAAATGGGACAATTCATGCCAGAACCAATAGATCAGGCGGCGTAGCTTTTCTGTCTGTTCTTCGTGGTCAACTTCGCGCTCGCGCGAAATGACGCCTGATGTTAGGTTCTTCGTATCCAGGAGAACTTTGTATGGTTCATTAAGAATTTGACTCAACTGGCTCTCGCGTCCAAACGAAATTTCAACTTCAGAGCCGTCGGGAAAAATCAAGAAGACAATTCCTGGAAGATCAAAATCTTCCATAAAAAGCGGCTCACCCAAAAGTCGAATAAATGCGGCGCGGTCAGCGATGAAATCCTCGTAAGCCCCATCTGTTGTGATCAGATAAAGATCCAGGTCTGAATGTGCATCATTTTTACCTTTTACATAGGAACCCACCAAAAACGCGGCTGTAACACGCCCATCTGTGTGGCATGCTAATATAAAGCGATCAACCACACCCTGGTGGCTGGGATGCAGATGTATTTCCTGATTATCCATTCAGCGGCTGCTCCTCTAAAGTTACTTTCAAATTTTCTTCAAGGTATCCCCCACTCGAATTGTTCCGGCCTGGATCACTTTTGTGTTGATGCCGCGCAAGTGGAGTTGCTTCCCCTCCGGTGAATTAACGGACTTTATCGCATCCATGCCGAAGCGCGACGAAAACTTTTTGCAGCCACTATGCGGTTGCGCAGAGACTTCGATCACGGCCGAGCCGAGCGCAAGTCGCGTTCCGGGCGGGATGTTGTCATCGCTGAGGTCCATGTCGATGTACAACTGATCTCCCGCCAGCGGCCAACGTGCCTCATCCCGAGCCAATAGTGCAATGACGCGTGCGTTCATGATAGTCAATTGTGCGTCGACGTTGGCTGATCCATCGGCCGTGTGGCTACTGCCGCGATCTTTCCAGCTATCGCCTGTCAGCCCCTGTTGCAGATCGAGTTCGCATTCTTCCACGATTTCGCGCTCATCGACGTTAGGCCTGCGAACGATCATTTTCAGCGCCCCCTCATCCCTGGGTGATTGGCGGAGATATTCCATACCTTCTTCGAGCTCTGTCATTGTCAGTTGCGTAATATCGTTTATCAATTTTATTTCTCCTTATTATTTTTAACGGAATCATCTGTTGCCTCTAATCTGGATTTGAGTGCGGCGAATGCTTTGTCCATCATTGGCTGGCCGATGAGCGGACGGATGAACAACTTGAACGCGAATGCCATCACAGGATTCATGTTCATGCTGAGCGTGCGTTCCATCAGAGTGCCACCTTTTTGCGGCGTGAATTTGAACGTGTTGATCACATCGCCGAAACCGGGATCCTTTGCCACAAACTCAAAAAGAGTTGGCGACTCGAACTTGGCCACACGCAATTCGTTGGGGCGATTCTGTTGCCCCGCCACTTCGCCATAGGATTTATATTGGCTGCCGACGGCTACAGGTCCCGGTGTGAGCGCTTCGATCTTCAACTTGCCGCCACTCCATTCGGGATGTCGCGTCAGGTCTGAAACATAATCGAAAACCGTCTCGGGCGCGGCTTTGATCAGTACACTGTAAACGTTGGAAACATGTGTCATTGGAGGCTCCTGGAGCGCGCACGAAACATTTATTTGCAGTATATCACTGCCTACAAAATGCTACTCTGAGCCTGGGAATAGTCAGAATTTTCCGCATCCAATTAATCAGCGGTGATACAATCCAATTCAGTTCGCAGGAGACTGCCCTTGGCAAAGATCCAACTTCACGATGTCAGCCTGGTCTATTCCGCCCCACAGAATGTTACCGCGCCGCGCCTGTACGAGATGCAGAAGGAGCTCATACAGGAGGATCTGGCAGCGGATACAACTTCTGGTATCCACGCGCTCGATCACGTTAATTTGACGATTCCAAACGGTCGCACATTTGTTGTCGTGGGTCCATCTGGTTGTGGAAAGAGCACATTGTTGCGCGTCGTTTCCGGGCTCGCCAATGATCATACCGGGCAGGTATTGTACGATGGGGAGGATGTACGCAACATCCCTCCCAAAGATCGCTACATCGGAATGGTTTTTCAAAATTATGCTTTATATCCGAATTTCAATAACGAAGGAAATCTTTCTTTCTTCTTCCAAATGCATAAGGTCAGTGATGAGGAAACACGCGAGCGTATTCGCTATACCTCTGAACTGATGGGCATTGGATTCAATGAACTTTTACCACGCAGGCCGGGCACACTTTCAGGCGGAGAAAAACAACGTGTTGCCATCGCGCGTGCTATTGTGCGCGCCCCGCGCATCCTTTTGTTTGATGAGCCTCTTTCCAGCCTGGATGCAAAACTGCGCGCCCAGACCCGCACCGAGATCAAACGTCTGCTGCGCCGTTTTAGTATCACGACTCTTTACGTTACGCATGACCAGGTGGAGGCCCTTGCACTGGCAGACCAGATCGTTGTGATGCACGCAGGCAGGATCGAGCAGACAGGCACATATCAACAATTGATGGATAATCCGGTCAATGTATTTGTGGCTGGATTTTTAGGATTGCCTCCCATGAATTTATTTTCCGGCGGATTTATTTCCGGGAACAAGCTGGTGCTGGATGCCGACTTGATCTCACTTCCGGGCCGCGTTTTTCCGCTCGTGCAGAACGATCAACGCGTGACTTTGGGCATGCGACCCGAAGCAGTGAATGTATCAGCGGAAACGACTTCGACAAATGGGATCAGACTTGCAGCTGAGGTGGAGGCGTTTGAATCAGATTTCGTCCACCGCATCCAAACCGTCTACCTCCGCACCGGGCGTTGGACTTATTCGGGTCAATGTCCCATTGATTTGAAGCTGCAGATTGGGCAGAGGGTTCAAGGTGAAATCGATCCTGAACGTTTGTATTTCTTTGATACAAATTCCGGGCTGCGGATTTGAGATTTTTCTGTCTAGGGGCACACGCGCGACGTAAGCGTGAGTGGGGGTAGAGGAGGCTGGTCGAAGTCGAAACAATCCAGCATGTTATCGGCTTTGGCATCGCGTTCAGTAAGAGGCTTCAGATCGAAAATTGTTTCAGCAAAACGCAACAGGCTGACGTGTGAGTAGAGATTGTGCGAAACATACCCTGAACGTGCATAGGGAAAGATCATAATGCCTGGCAGGCGGTGGCCGTAACGAGATGGCGTTCCATCCGTCCACTTTTCCACCACTGGCGGCTCCTTTTGTAAAGCATCTGCGCAGCGCTGACCCGCATCTTTTCCGTTGGCACCGGGAAAGCGCGCGAAGAGACTGTCAAACGAATGATTCTCTTGAATGAAGAAGATAATATTTTTGATGGGAGTGGAGATTGGCATTGACGCTCTGAGCGCGTTCAACACGCCATCGTGACCACACCAGCCCCTGTTGCCAATAGGATCTGCAGGAAATTACGGCGTGTGATGCCAGCTGTGGGACGCTCAGCCATAACCTTTCATTACTTTCCATTTCGCGATGAGCATCTTCACTTTGACGCGCACGCGTGCATCCGCATCTGCTGAGGCCCATGCAAAGCGGGCGGCTTGTTTTGTCTGTTCATCCAACTCGATGAAACCTTCCCATTCATCTTCGATCCATTCCTGCATTTCATTCGGTGAATCCCACGAGTAAATGAACGGAAAGAATTCCTCCTGTTCGCGTGTTAGCCATCTGTTTTGTGCCGCATGAGCGACCGATTGATTCGCAGCGTTGTCATCTGCCAGGCCAACAGGGAAATCCTGCATTCGGCCTATCTCGCGGACCTCGCGCATGGATGCAACTTCGATCTGCCAGCGATCCAATACAGGACGCAGGTCTATCAAAATTCCATTTGGAATCAGTACTCTTCGAATTTCGCTCAGGGCATGCACCATGCCCTCATGCTCCATACATCAGAGAGACCATGCCAGTATGGCCATATCAAATGTCTCTTTTGAAAATGGCAGGTGCTCTGACTCTGCTCGCGAAAAATGAACTTTGTCTGTCAGATCATATGGTCTGTCATAGCTTGCCACACGCAGTGCATCTGCATCGAGGTCAACCCCCACGGTCGAATGGGTTGACTTTGCGTATTGCCAGGTCAAACGGCCTTCGCCACAGCCGATCTCCAGCACACGTTTGCGTGAAGCGGCGAAATCTGCAAATTTATTAAGATGTTTTTTCTCGTTGCCTTCAGCATCTTTTTGAATGCTCACGATTGCTTCTTCATTGCCTTGAAGGAATCAGTCATCAGTTCCTTCAATACTTTCATGTCCACATCTTCCAACTTATTGATATACAAACATCCCACACTTGTTTTGTGCTTTCCAAGTTTTTTCAACAAGTCTGTATGTTCCTTAAAACCTCCCGTAAGATACAAAGTCAGGTTTTGTTTGCGCGGCGAAAAGCCGATTTGCATCCAGTCACCTTCGCGCCCACTCGCGCCCTTGTAATGATATGACCCAAACCCGACAATGCTTGCCCCCCACATTTTTGGTTCCTCTTTCGTGATCTGTTTCATAAGCTTCAAGATCTCAAATGAGTCTTTTCGTTTTTGCTCGTCTGTGACGCTGTTCAGAAAACCCGCCACGCTTGCGTCGTTCACTTTGGTTTTAACATCAGTCGTTTTTGCCATTTCTGCCTCCAATTAGTTGATCCGTAACACCTTCGCTCCGCGAATTTTGCCCTGCTTCATTTCGACCAGCGCGCGGTTTGCATCTTTCAATTCATATTCCTGAAATTCAGGTTTGATGTTTACCTCCGCTGCCAAGCTCAGAAATTCACGCACGTCTACGCGCGTCACATTCGCGACAGACTTGATCTCCTTCTCCATCCATAATTGCGACGGATAATCCAACTGCAAAAGGACTTCTTTATCAACTTCCTCTTTGCGGATAGCATTGATGACCAATCTTCCACCTGGACTCAAGACCTTCAACGCCGCACTTACCGGACCCCAGGCTGGTGTGGTATCAATGATTGCGTCCAACCTTATAGGTGGATTCTGATCAATCGCGCCAGCCCAGGCCGCTCCCAGCGACAATGCGAATTCTCGCTCCTGCGCGTTCCTGCTGAATACAAAGATCTGTAACTTTGGATATTTATGCCTGGCAGTTTTCAATACGAGATGATTCGACCCGCCGAATCCCATCAGCCCTAAAGATTGGCCGTCTTGAAAATTGCATAATTTCAATGCGCGGTAACCGACTGCTCCTGCGCACAACAACGGTGCGGCTTCGGAATCAGAAATTGAATCTGGGATAGGGTGTACAAAATCTGCACGTACCGCCATGTATTCGGCATAACCCCCGTTGATATCACGCCCTGTTGCCTTGAACTCAGCACATAGGTTTTCGTTGCCTGCCAGACAATGCGGACATGTTCCACACGCCGATGCGATCCATGCGACACCAACGCGTTGTCCTTTTTTCTCACCATCTTCGATCACTCCAACAACCTGATGCCCCAACACAACAGGCAAATGCGGAGGCGGAGTCCGCCCTTCGATTTCATCCAGTTCCGTGTGGCAGACTCCGCATCTTGTCACGCGTAGAAGTACTTCGCCGTCGTTGAGAATCGGTTTGGGCAACGAGAGCAGGCTGAGGGGAGTGTGATTCGCTCTTACATCCGCAAGCGACTCTAAAAGCATAGCTTTCATTTTGCCGGAAGTGTCAGCGCAAACTCAACGCCTTCTTTAACCCATGTGCGGAGTTGTTTGTCAGTCTTGCATCCATCGGCTTCGACGATGAGCCAGCCTTTCATCGGCCTGCCAGTCATATCAAAGGGCTTTGCATGTGGTTTCTTGAGCAGCGCGCTATGTTTTTCAGGGTCAACGCGCACGATGAGATCATTCTTGTTGACGCCACAAGCCATATTACCGTTCAACAGGAATCCCATGCCGCCGAACATTTTCTTTTCAACGAATGGCACCCCATTTAGCTCTGATCGAATTCGGTCAGCAAGTTTGAGGTTGTATGCCATGCCCGACCTCTATTTCTCGATCAAACGCTTAAAGTAAAAATAGGCGAACGGTGGATGCTGAGCAACGCCAGACATCTCCCAGCCTTCTTCGCCTAATGCGTTTAGTGCTGCTTCATCAAGCGGTTTTTCTTTTTTGAGATTGCGGGAAATCTGTTTGTACTCCCATTTCAATTTCTTTTCAATATATATCATGGGCGGACGAACCGGTTCATGCTGTTTTGGTTCATATGGTGGAATGATCATGTGGTTCATATCTTTACTCCTTTCACTAACTACTGCTTACCGATCACTGTTTGCTGAACTAACCTGTCCCAAACTGCCTGTCTCCCGCGTCGCCTAACCCTGGCACGATGTATGCACGCTCGTTGAGGTGGTCATCAATTGCCGCGAGATAGATGTCAATATCGGGGTGTTTCTCCTGCATCACCTTGATGCCCTCAGGCGCGCCGATGAGACCAACAAACTTGATCTTCTTCACGCCCCAGCGCTTGAGCACATCAGCAGTTGCGGTTGCTGAGCCACCCGTTGCCAGCATCGGGTCAAGAATGAGGCAAACCGATACAGTTGGTTCCAGTGGAAGTTTATTGTAGTATTCCACAGGGCGAAGCGTATGTTCATCGCGATACAAGCCGATATGCCACACTTCCGCGCTGGGCATCAATCCCCAGACTCCTTCCACCATACCCAGTCCCGCGCGCAGGATGGGGACGAGACCGATTTTTTCTTCGAGTTCCGCGCCCATCATCTTCTCGAGAGGTGTTTCCAATTCGCGCGGCGTGGTGGCTAGATCGGCTGTGGCTTCATAAGCCAGCAGAGCAGCGATCTCGCGTACGAACTCCCGGAATTTCTTTGGCTCGGTATTTTTATCCCGCAAACGGGAAAGTTTATGCGCGACAAGCGGGTGGGTGGAGGCATGAACGTTTGACATGATACTCTCCTCTTAGACGAATATTTTTATTATAGTCCGTGAAGATGATTTTTCATCTGTGACTTCCGTATGAATAAATTAGCTGTTGAGGTAAAGCTATCTTAACATAAATGCGAAATTAGGAAATTTGTCACAAACAAAGGATAGGGGTACAATGGTTATGTACGGCACGTTCAGCAAACGGTTGCCCCGGCGACCGTTTTTGTATGCCTGGTCATAAATATAAGATCGCCCTATATAACCATTTTCAATGTCTACCAAAACATCAACTCAGCCTCTCATCGAAATGCGCGACGTGGTGAAAGTATATTCCACTGCGGCGGGTGAATTCGACGCGCTAAAGGGAGTCAATTTGCAGGTGGGAGCGGGAGACTTCGTTGGAATTATCGGTAAATCAGGTGCAGGCAAATCCACGTTGTTGAATATGATCACAGGCGTAGATCATCTCACATCTGGCGAAGTTATTGTTAATTCACATGGCTCTTCCGTTTCAATTCACAATCTGAATGAAGATCAGATTGCGCTATGGCGCGGTCAAACACTGGGTGTAGTATTTCAGTCGTTCCAACTTTTGCCAATGCTCACACTGGTTGAAAACATCACATTGCCTATGGATTTATGTGGGATATACAACGCAAAGAAATCGCGTGAACATGCGCTCGACTTGCTTCGGCTTGTTGAAATCGAAGATCATGCCGATAAACTTCCTGCCCAAATTTCCGGCGGGCAGCAACAACGTGTTGCCATTGCACGCGCGCTTGCTAACGACCCACCCATTTTGGTCGCGGATGAACCCACAGGCAGCCTTGATTCTGTCACAGCCGATCATATATTTGAAGTCTTCGAGCATCTCGTCAGCGATCAGGGCAAAACGATCGTGATGGTGACTCATGACCAGTCTCTCGCGCCGCGCTTCACGCGTACACTGCAAATCGTCGATGGGGAAATTGCCCGGCCTGAGTTGATCGAAGAGCAGGCGAAATGAGAACGCCTCTTTCCATGCTCAAATCTGTCTCTGATCAACATGCGATGTCCACGCCTGAAGCGATGATCGACATGCATGGCATCGTCAAGACCTTCAGAAATGCGGCAGGAGAAGTCACTGTTCTCAAGAAGATTGACCTGACCATCAACCGCGGCGAGTTTGTTTCGATCGTTGGGAAATCGGGCAGTGGCAAATCCACCCTGTTGAACATGATCA
The DNA here is from genome assembly GCA_045402985.1 of Anaerolineales bacterium. Lineage (GTDB taxonomy): Bacteria > Chloroflexota > Anaerolineae > Anaerolineales > Villigracilaceae > Defluviilinea. The sequence goes on along the minus strand of JAXIPJ010000038.1, from coordinate 7,242 downwards.
CAGGCATTGACCATCCCACGCGCGGCCAGGTTGTGATCGGCGGAACGGATATTTATACCAACGTCACGGAGAGCCAGCGTTCAAAGTGGCGCGGACGTAATTTGGGTATTGTATTCCAGTTCTTTCAATTGCTGCCGATGCTCACGCTACTTGAGAATGTGATGCTCTCCATGGATTATGCAGACATGTACGATTTTGATGAGCGCCCCGCGCGTGCCATGGAAATGCTCAAGCTGGTTGCCCTGGAACAGTTCGCGAACAAATTACCCGTGTTGGTTTCAACAGGACAACAACAACTCGCGGCAATTGCACGCGCTTTGGCCTGTGACCCGCCTCTACTGGTTGCAGATGAACCAACAGGCAATCTCGATACAAAATCTGCTGGCACGATCATTGATCTGTTTGAAGAGTTATCGAGGCGCGGCAAGACGGTCTTAATGGTGACACATGATCCGTCACTGACATCGCGTACGACGCGCAATATCATTATTGCGGATGGTGAGTTGATAGACGAAACTGTGGCGCGTTCACTACCATGGCTCAGACATCGTCACATGTTGGAATTTACAAAGTTGGCTGAAGAGCGGACTTATCCTGCAGATGCAGGAATCATTTCACATAATCAATATGTTGAAAATTTCTTCATGATCCGTAAAGGCGAAGTGGAAGTGGTTTTGCAGGATCACAAAAACAAGGGGATCGTCATTGCCAGCTTGAAGCCTGGTGAATTCTTCGGCGAGATCGAATTAATACAGGGCAATAAATCGATTGCCCATGTGCGTGCAGGCCCCAACAGTGATGTTGAAGTGCTCACTGTGAAGCGCGATGATTTCAAACGCGTCATTAATGAGTCTCCGATCACCGCGGAGGCAATTGGCAAAATTATACAACAGCGTTTGGAAGCGCGCCGCGGATAGCAGGAAGTTAATGAGGAAGAATATTGCTGGCTGAGCATTTGTGCAATACTCCCCGGCACTGCACCCGGGGCAAGTGTGCACAGCACTGCGCTTGATGCAGTCCAGATGTCGCAACCAGCAATAATAAGTCAACATGAAATGTGTGGTCTCGATACGTTTCTTGCTGTCGCTCGGGACTACTCGACCACCGTTTGCCTAAACATTTATGAAACCACGCTGGCAAAAAGTATTTCACGATCTGATCGATAACAAAGGCCGCACACTGCTGGTTGTGTTTTCCATTGCAGTAGGTGTGTTTTCAATTGGTGTCATCGCCGGTGCTTACCAGATCATCTCGAACGATATGAGCATCTCGTATTCGGCGAATCACCCGGCGAACATCGAGATGCGCATGTCCAACTTTGAGGACACTGTGCTTGCCTCTATTAGGAATCAAAATGAAGTGCAGGATGCCGAAGCGCGGCGCGTATTTAACATCCGTGTGCGCGTGCCTGGATCCGAAAAGTGGACAACGCTTGACATGACCGCACTCGATGATTTCGAGAAGAATACCATCAACTTGCTCACTCCTATTGAAGGAAGGGTGATTCCGAGCAAGCGTGAAGTCCTGCTGGAACAGGCTGCGCTTCAACGCGTGGACGTTGGGCTGGGAGGCCTGCTCGAGTTTCAACTCCCTGACGGTTCGGTCAAGACCCTGCCTGTCGTTGGTATCGTGCAGGACACAGCCTCGGGCGCGGGGGATTTTCTTGCCTCACCATCTGCCTACATTAACACAGATACATTGCAATATCTTGATCATCCAAAACTTTACAACCGCGCCTTTGCAACTGTCTCAGGCGATGGTGACGATATCTTTTACATTCGCGACGTGGGCGCAGATTTGAAGAACAAGATCGAGAAGGGTGAAGCCACAGTAATTCGCACTCGGTTTTCGAAAACGCATGAGCATCCACTGGCAGATACGGTCAATGCTGTTCTCGGAATTCTCATGGCGCTGGGAATTCTGATCGTGTTTCTATCCAGTTCATTGATCGCGAACACCCTGAGCGCATTGCTCAATCAACATTTGAGGTATATCGGTATTATCAAACTGGTTGGCGGACAGAGACGCCAGGTCTTCCGCATGTATCTCACGCTCATTATGGCTTTTGGCGTACTGGCTTTGATGATTGCCGTTCCGCTTGGCGGACAGGGCGCCTATGGACTGGCGTACTTTCTCGCCGGCGAATTGAATTTCAATCTGCTGGGGTATCGTATCGTCCCGATGGCATTGCTAGTGCAGATCGCGGTGGGACTGTTGGTGCCATTGATCGCGGGGCTGGCACCTGTCATTAACGGTTCGCGTATCACCGTGCTGCACGCTCTCAGCGGAGGCCTGGCTGACCCCGCTAGCTTCATCTCTAATCGTCCAGCGGCGAGCGGGGCTGAGGACGAGAATCAGACGTCGGCTGGGGGGAGAGGCGCTTATCCTGGTTCGATTGGATGCAGGTCACGATGACGCGCATTCTTGCCGCGCGCGGAATCCATATCCCGCGTCCATTTGTCATTTCGCTGCGCAATACATTCCGAAGAAAGAGTCGTCTGGCGTTGACATTGTTTACACTCACCATGGGTGGCGCCATTTTTATTGCTGTCTTCAATGTGCGAGTGACCTTGCATGATTACATCGGGCAGATCGGGAAGTATTTTGTCGCAGACGTGTCACTTGATTTTGATCAGCCATATAGACTACGGGAGGTTGAACAGCTCGCCATGCAAGTGGATGGCATTCAACGCGTGGAAGGCTGGCAATTTGTAAGTGGCGATCTGCTGGATGCGAACGGTGAAGTGCTCGAGAATATCAATGTGTTTGGCCCGCCTGCAGATAGTGAACTGGTGGACCCGATCCTTGTGGCAGGGCGCTGGATCCGCACGGAGGATGTGCGTAAGCTTGCGGTGAGCGAAGGCGCGCTCGAATATTTCCCGGACCTTACACCTGGCGATATGCTGAAATTAAAAATTGAAGGTCGTGAGGAAGTTTGGGAAGTGATCGGTATTTTCCGATTTGTCGATCGTGAAGGCGTGCTGGCTTATGCTCCGTATGAATATGTTTCGCAGATGAATGACCTTGCCAATCGCTCGTTTTCATTCAGGCTTGTCACCGCGCAACATGACCGTTCGTACCAGAATGCGAAAGCGGAAGAACTGGATAAGTATTTCCGCGATCGGGGATTTAAAGTACGCGTCGCACAGGCGGGCCGCGCGTCGCTTGATTCTGCAGTTGAGAGCCTGGATACGCTGGTGGTTTTCCTGCTCATCATGGCGATCCTGACTGCCATCGTTGGTTCGATGGGGTTGACCGGGACGATGGGCATGAATGTGCTGGAGCGGACACGCGAGATCGGAATTATGCGTGCAATCGGTGCGGATGACCGCGCAGTGATGCGAACAATCATTGCAGAAGGAATGGTGATCGGTATCATTTCGTTTGTGTTGGCAGTGTTCCTTTCTGTGCCGTTCACGTATTTGCTTTCGACTATCGTAAGTTTGGCGGTTTTCCAATCTCCTATTCATGTGGTCTTCACATATATGGGATATGCGATCTGGTTGGGGCTTGTGCTGGCGCTATCTGTAGTTGCGAGTATTTTGCCAGCGCGCAATGCGGCGCGGCTGACGATCCGCGAAGTGCTGGCGTATGAGTAGGATATACTGGATATACCTGGTGGAAGCAGGTAAAGCGGATTCCTGGAAATAAATTAGGAGACCATTAGAAAATCTCAAGGTAGGGGAATCCCGTATTGATTTTTGAATTTTTCTGCGCGATAATACTTGCACTCGGAAAAAAAGCAAACCCAAGGAAACTTGGTGACGCAAAGTCATGGGTCTAAAATCATAGTTTTATAGTGATCAAGATCGCCAGACCACCGAAAATAGCAAAACCGTTCGAAAGACGGTGACGCAAAGCCAGGCATCTAAAACTAGTAGCCCTAGTAAGGACCGACCGGCTAACCGAAAAGCAAAACCTGGGAAACCTGGTGACGCAAAGTTATGGGTCTAAAGTCGGTAGACAAAGATCGCCAGACTGCCAAAGAGTAATGTTATAAGCTGGGATGATGTAAACATCATCCCAGCTACATTTAAATGGACATAGCGCCTCCTGCGTCATTGACGGTGGGAGGCCGTTTATTTGCTATAATCTCACCTATGAGTAAACCGCGTCCCCTAGACCCTGAATCGAAACCCGACGACCGCGTGGATAACGCGTTGCGTCCGCAAAAGCTAAGTGACTTGATCGGGCAGGATCAAGTGAAGGAAAACCTTGCGATCCTTATCACCGCGGCGCGTCAGCGCGGCGAAGCGTTGGACCATGTTTTGTTTTATGGGCCGCCAGGTTTGGGCAAGACGACTCTCGCACATGTGGTTGCAAACGAGATGGGAGTCAACATCAAAATCACCGCGGGCCCTGTTATCGAACGCGCCGGTGATCTGGCGGCTATCCTCACCAACCTGCGCGCGGGAGATGTGCTCTTCATTGATGAAGTCCATCGCCTCGGACGTGCGGTGGAGGAAGTGTTGTACCCCGCCATGGAGGACTACGCGCTGGATATCGTCATCGGCAAGGGACCTTCGGCTCGCTCCATACGTTTGAAACTGCCGCGCTTTACAGTTGTCGGCGCGACCACACGGCTGGCTCTGGTCACTGCGCCGTTACGCGCAAGATTCGGCGCGGTCTATCGTCTGGATTATTATGAGCTAAGCGCCATGCAAGCCATTGTCTCGCGTGCGGCGGGGATGTTGAAAGTGGAAGTCGCGAAGGATGGTATTGAAGAGATTGCCAGGCGCGCCCGTGGAACTCCGCGCGTGGCATTGCGTCTGTTGCGCAGAGTCCGCGATTACGCCCAGGTGCGCGCAGATGGGATCGTCACCTCCAAGGTCGCGAAAGAGGCCTTGGACCTGTTACAGGTGGACCCGCTCGGGCTGGATGACGTGGATCGCCGCGTGCTCAAGACGATCATCGAAAAATATGGCGGTGGACCTGTAGGCTTGAACACGATTGCCGCCTCCATCAGCGAGGAGCAGGATACGATCATGGATGTGGTGGAGCCGTATCTTCTTCAACTTGGATTCCTGGACCGTACGCCACAAGGACGCGTTGCAACCAAATCCGCCTATGAGCATTTGAAATTAGAGTATCGTGAAGAGGGTCAACCGCGGTTGTTATGAGGAGTTTTGCATGAATCGTTTTGCTGCGGCACTACGGTCATTTTTCCTTATGTCGTTTGTGTTGACCTCTTGTAATTCGTTGCCACCTCAAAATGAACCTTCGTCCACACAACCTGCAAGCACGATTTTGGTCACAGAAACTCCTGGTATTCAATCAGTAACCAATACTCCACAACCGCAGACAGAACATCGCATCGGTGTACGGCAGGTGAATGCGATCGGGGAATTCTATGATAAACAGACAAATGAAAAGTTTATTCCCCGCGGCGTGAATTATGTTTTCGTGCCACATGGAAACAGTCACACAGTTTTGCTTTTACGTGAAGATATTTACGATCCACAACGCACGCGCGACGATTTTGCCAGGCTGGTAAGCGTAGGATACAACACGGTGCGCGTCTTTCTGGATCACTGCAATCAAGGGGTGGGGTGTATCGGTGATGACGATAATACGGGGCTAAACCCTGATTACCTGGATAACATCTCGGATATGATGTCCGCCGCGCGGGAAACAGGCATTTATATTCTTTTCACATCTAATGATTTGCCGGATCAGGGCGGATATGCAGAAGAAGCCAACAGCGGCTACGGCGAGACTTTTGCCGGATACCGTAACTCATACTATTTACGCCCTCAAGCCATTACTGCTACTCGTCGCTACTGGAGCGATCTGCTCACCGGACTCATTGAACGCAACGCGGCTTTCGATGCCGTGCTGGGATGGCAACTTCTCAATGAACAATGGATGTTCCGAGACCAACCGCCTCTCTCATTGACTGGCGGCTTGGTCGAAACGACCACCGGCTCTTATGACATGAGCGACCCAAACCAAAAGACTCTAATGGTAAGCGATGGCATAATCTATTACATCGCGCAGATGAAAGAGGAGATCCTTTCCCATGATCCAACCGCGCTGGTGACCATGGGATTCTTTGTCCCAGAGATCGCTGCGTCTGATTGGTATGTGGAGACAGCGTCTTTATTATTGAACTCCAACCTCGACTTCTTTGACTTCCACGCCTATCCTGGCGGACCCAGTCTTCAAGAACATGTAGAGCACTTCGGCATGCTTAGTTATGATACGAAGCCGATAATCCTGGGTGAATACGGAGCGTTCCGCCATATCTATTCTGAGATCGATTCTGCCGCACGCGCGTTGACATCATGGGTGGCTGAATCCTGTCAATATGGCTTTGACGGCTGGCTATACTGGACATATTATCCCGCCGATGCAAGCGTTGGTGACCGCACCTGGGGACTTGTTGACGAAGACAACTATTTGTTGGATTTGTTTGCACCTGCGAAACAACCTGATCTCTGTGCAGCAATTGAGATTCCCAACGATAATCTGGCATATGGTAAACCTGTGACCGCCTCGATAAGTTTGCCTGTGGAACCTGCCACGAATGCCGTCGATGACAACACGGCTACCCAATGGGGTGCGGGCGAGCATCCCGTTCAATGGATTGAAGTTGACTTGCAGGGAATCTACCGCATCACAGAGTTTCGCCTGCTGGTCGCTCAATACCCCGCCGGGGATACAATACATCGCGTACAAGTGAGAGCTTCTTCAGGCGAAGCCTATGAGACCGTACACGAATTCAATGGTTCTACGAGCGATAATGATTGGCTGGTATTCAAACCGGAAGTGCCTTTGGAAAACGCAGCGCAGATTCGTATCCAAACAATTGCCAGCCCATCCTGGGTGGCATGGAAAGAGATTCAAGTCTATGGCGAAGCAATGACGCCATAGCTGGAGAAATGAAAATGGAAAGTATTGCTCGTTTTTTAGTAATTGGCGGGATTATCTTAATCCTGATCGGTGGGGGAGTGTATCTCGCCGCGAAATTTGGCATCCCGCTTGGACGTTTGCCCGGGGATATTCGCATCGAAGGGGAGAATGGCTCGTTTTATTTTCCGCTGGCGACTTCAATTTTGGTTTCACTGATTTTGACAATAATACTAAATGTAATTGTAAGGTTGTTCAGGAAGTAATTCTCAGTCGAATGCTGTAAAATTTATCCTAATATAGCCTCTCAAAACTGGTAAACAGTGGGTGCTCATGACGAACTCCGAAGATTTTTTTGCCTTTGCCTACCCTGCATTATTCATTTTAGGCGCG
>JAXIPJ010000327.1:0-2860 GCA_045402985.1 Anaerolineales bacterium | reverse complement strand
GTACCCGGAATCAAGTTCGGGCTGGCATTCTGCGAGGCTTCGGGGAAATGCCTTATCCGCTGGACGGGCACAGACGCAGATATGATCGACCTGTCGAAGAAGAATGCAGAGGCTATCGGCGCGGGCCATGCGTTCATTCTGTTTTTGGGTGAGGGGTTTTACCCGATCAATATTCTGAACGCGGTCAAGAACGTGCCGGAGGTGGCACGAATATTTTGCGCAACCGCCAACCCGACCGAGGTGATCGTGGCACAGACCGAACAGGGACGCGGCATTCTTGGTGTGGTGGATGGTTTCTCGCCCAAAGGGATTGAAGATGAAGAAGGTATCGCATGGCGCAAAGACTTTCTGCGCATGATCGGATATAAAGTTAAATAGCAGACAGTCACTCCAACTCCGTTCTAAACGCCATCATCGCCGCTGTCCACAGGATGCTCACGTGCACTGCACCACACCTGCCCCGGAGGGCGGTGCCGGGGAGTGTCGCAAAGGATGGCGGCTTGAGCGAATAAAAGTGACTGGCACTGATGGTTTCCTTGCAATTCCCTGTTAGTCCTAAAAGGTCAATGTACAGCCCATCTGGGCGGTGCTAAAATTGTGGCACGACCCAATTAGAGCACAAGCAGATATGACCACCCAGAGAGCCCCATCCAAGATCATCCCGAGAGCCTTTCCTGGCATCACGCCTGGCGAGATCGAAGAACTGATCGTCAACAGCCAGGTGCGTTCCTATTCTCCGGGCGCGATCTTATGCCGCGAGGATTCTGTTGAAGACCGCTTCTACATGATCCTGGAAGGCGAAGTGGAAGTGACCAAGAATATCAACAACAACGAAACGCGCCTGCTCAAAACGCTCAGTCCGGGAGATTTTTTCGGCGAGATGGCGCTCATCCATAACGCGCCACGCGCCGCGACGGTGATTGCTAAATCCGCGCTCACCACTCTCGAACTCGACAAGGGAGGCTTCGATCGGGTATTACATAACAGCACCAGCATCGCTGTGGCAATGGTCAGCGAGATTAGCAATCGTCTGCGCGCCAACGATCAAATGGCAGTGGACGATTTACGGATCCGTGCGACCGAGCTGGCGAATGCCTATCAAAAACTTGCAGAGCAGGAACTGGCACGCCGCGAATTCCTGACCAATATTGCGCATGAATTGCGCACGCCTCTTATGATCGCAACCGGTTTTCTCCAAATGCTGCAGAGAGGCATGGTAAGCGGCGACCAGCTCGCGGCGGGGATCGATACGGTCGCACGTAATGTCCAACAGATCGCCACGCTGGTGAACGACCTCCTTTTCCTGCAAGAGATGGAGCTCGTACTGCCTGAATTCCAGGCAGTTGATATGAACGAGGTGGCACATCAGGTAACAGATAGATACAAATCGAAGGCCGATGAGCGCACGGTGAGACTGCATTTCCAACCGGGTCATAGCCTGCCTCCGGTTTTAGGTGACTCAAAATCCCTGGAGCGCGCACTTATGGCCATCGTGGATAACGCCATCAAATTCAGCCCGAGGGGCGGCGATGTGGAAGTGCGGCTGAGGGCAGACGGTGACACGGTGACGGTGACGGTGGAGGATCATGGAATCGGGATGTCCACGGATACCCTGCCGCGCATCTTCGACCGTTTCTATCACATTGAAAAACACGAAGACGATCTCTTCGGCGGTATCGGTTTGGGTTTGGCGATCACGCGTCAGGTCATCGAGCAGCATAAGGGCAGGCTTGATGTGAGCAGTGAGCCTGGCAAGGGAAGTACATTTGTACTGACTCTCAGAAAATGGAAAAAGTAAGCCCCTCTCCCAAAAGGCAAGGGGATTTTATTCTCCAAACTCCACGATCAACTTATCCTGCGCATCATACTTTGACAGCGCGCTAAAAGGCGGATCGCCGCGCTGCATGTGACGAATTTTAGACAAGATGATGGGCACATCTTCAACGACATCGAATTCGCCGATACGATCAAAGGGTATCCACTCGGCTAAACCTTCCCCGGATGATCCTGGTTCGCCTTCCAAAAGTTCCCCACTAAAAATATACAAAGAGATTCCTGTATCGCCCGCGTCCACAATCGCTGTGCCACACAGCCAAAGGTCTGTGGTCAAGCCTGTTTCTTCAAGCAACTCGCGTTTCGCTGCTGAGAGCGCATCCTCCCCTCTTTCCACATGACCGCCGAGTCCGTTGTATTTGTTCGCCCACAGACGTTTCGTCGGCGCACCTTTGAGAAGCAGAACCAGATCCCCGCGCCACAGAAATATCGCAGTGCGGGGAATGACAGTATATCTATCTTGAGTGACGCCCTGATCAGATTGCGGCATATATCAACCATCAAGCTGAAGAACAGGAGTTTGGTGAAGGTTTTGTCATTTTGCTGGCTCTGCATGCGCGTGCTGTATAATGCTGTACATAAGCAATTATACAGCTTACGCTGTATAACACCCCGCACAGGGATATTTAACAGCACAAGCTGTATAAAACATAGTTAGGCACTAAAACGAATATGAACATAGCAGATATTATTACAGCCGTTTCAGTCGCAATCGCAGCATTAGCCTTTGTTGTAGGTGTTAATGCTTGGAGACGCGAATTCGTTGGCAAGCGTCGCATAGAGCTTGCTGAAGATGTTCTAGCTCTTTTTTATGAAGCACAAGATGCAATTCGAGAAATTAGAAACCCTTTCTCCGATGGCGGGGAAGGAAAAACTCGAAAACGTTCAGAGCATGAAATGGAAGAAGAAAGTCAGCTTCTTGATCAAGCATATGTTGTATTTGAACGCTATCAAAAGAGAGAAAAATTATTTGCGGAACTTCGTTCCCTGACATATAGGGTTATGGCAACTGTTGGTTCTCATGCTG
>JAXIPJ010000302.1:0-25526 GCA_045402985.1 Anaerolineales bacterium | reverse complement strand
CTTTGCTATCCGCATTGAAATACCAGTCGATGGGGATCTCGAGAATGCGATAGCCATGCAGATGGGCAATGTAAAGCAGCTCAACATCAAAAGCCCAGCCTGTGAGAGTTTGAAAAGGAAAGATATCGCGCGCCACCTCGGCCCGCATGCACTTGAAGCCGCACTGGGTATCCTGCAGATCCGGAAGCACCATCAAGCGGATGAGCATATTGAATACGCGGCCGGTAAGATGGCGATAGTAAGGCTCGTCATAACGGACCGCGCCCGGGGCTTCGCGCGAACCGATGGCAATATCAAAATCATTAAGGGCCGGGGGAAGGAATTTGCTGATCTCGGCAACAGGCATGGAGAGGTCGGCGTCACAAAAAAAAACATACTCGCCAAGTGCTTCGTGTACGCCGCGCAATACGGCACCCCCCTTGCCGCGCTCTTCATTATGGATCACGCGCAGATTTTTATGTTGCTGCGTGAGTTTTTGCGCAAATTCAAATGTCTTGTCGGTACTGCCGTTTTCAACAACAATTACTTCTGAAGCATAGGATTGTTTTTCAAGAAAATGAAACACCTGCTCCAGGGTGTCCGGCAGGCGGTTCTCCTCGTTATAAGCAGGGATAATGATGGACAGAAAAGGATTCAAAGCTTTTTCAGGACGTAGTGGAGATAATGTAGGCAAACCCCGCCAGAATGCATAGCAATGCCAGCCCCAGTGCGATGAGGACAGCTAGTTGAGCGGGCGTCATGCCAAGGATCCTGTTCGTTTGGCGTGCGGCACGTTCTGAAGGCTGGTCAGGATTTGCCTGGCCCAATGCTCCAGACGCTACTTCGATGGACGGTTCTTCATCAGTCATCGCAAAATCATAATCTGCTGGGTCGAACGGTTTTGCTTCTTCTGAGGCGTTGAAGATGGCGCGGGCACGCGAAACTTCCTGTTGAGAAGATCCCTGTGGAGCCGTGCGCGGCGAGATAGATTCCTTTTTCGGAATTCGCGGGTTTAAGAGGCGTTCTGTAAAATCAAACACCTGTTCAGGAGTCAACACAGCGCGCCCGGTTGTCAACCCCGAGACGAACGACTTTATGCCGTCGATCATCATGACCCTGACTGCCGGCCGCACGGACTCGATGTGCAAACCAGGTTCTGCCGCAATCAGTACCGGTTCAGGGCTGGCAGGTAATTTCACTCCCTGACGTTCGATATAGACTTGCACCGCATGCGCCATGCGCATGGTCTGTTGAACCAAATTGACAGGTGCGGGCTTAAATTTTTCCCCGGCCTCCACATTCCATGTATCGCCTCGCACCTCATATCTGCCGCGCAGAAATGTGACCTGGATGACATGGATGCCCGTCGGACCCAGCAGGATCATCGGCACCATGATGCCACTCTGACCAAGCGGCAGATTACGAATGAGGGTATAGCCCTTTTCCAATTGCCGGTCAAAGAAGGTAATGATGGCTTTCTGTCCGCGTAGTTCGTTGGGCCAGCTGAAGCCATACTGGAACATGCCCTTAATGCGCTGAACAAGTGTCAGTTCACCGTTTTCATCAAGCAGGGGGGTTTTATCAATGATTTTCATAATAGCTACTTTTGTTCGCACTGAGCTTGCGCAGTCTAATTTTTAAAAAACGGGTGCACTTTCCAATTCATCGTGTTCTGCATCCGCGCTGGTGGAGAGGATCTCTTTGCCATTGCGAGTGACCACCTGCACGGGTTTACCCAGGTCAAATGTACTTGCCATGAGTTCCTTACGCGTGCCTACCAGGAACTTTTTCCCTTTTTTGATGCGCTCGATCAGGTCCTTGCGATCGATCAGAATATGGTCTGAGAAAGTGGCATCGCGCCGTTCATAGGCGCGCACGTTCACGATTTGTCCGTTCTGATAATGGGCAGCTACTATTACACCATCAACTTTTTTTGCCATGAGTTATCTCTGCATCTATTTTAGCACACTCAAAATAAAGCTCTCTCGGATTTGCCATTATGAACCGCCAGCCGTAGGTCGGATTGGCAATCCGACTTACTGAGCATCGCCAGATTTGCAGGGCTATCACTACGATTCCTAAGGAACCTCTCATTGGGAGATAATAAAGACACGGAGAAGTTCATAACTTCTCCGTGTCTTTATTATCATATTTGTCGGGGCACCAGGATTCGAACCCAAGGCCTCTTGCTAGATCTTTCTATTTTTAAGCGCTAGGCGTTTAATAGGCTTAATTAACAAAGCGGCGAAGATAATGAAGGTATACACACAGAGCAAAGGAGCACCGAAGGCTGGATGCCCATGCAGCATAACCAGTGTTGCTATGGAAACAGTGGTCAGCGTATAAATAAAAACTCCCTTATACATCCATCGCATTATTCGCTTTGGATCACGCCGATCGCGAACCATGTGCCAGTGACGCACACGACGATCGCGCATGAACCGCCCGCCGACCAAGAGCCATCTGCGGCGCGAGCGCTTCTTAATGGTGCTAAGCATATAGACCATGATATCAATCCTTTCGTGATAGGAAACGGCTTTGTAGAGTTGTTTCCAGTTCATTCTTTGCGGAGAGTACCAAGTCGTTCTTTGTCTGTTACGATATAAGATCCCAGGCTGGTAACAATAAAATTTAGGAAAGTCAACACTAACAGGCCGCGCAATGGTGCGTTATGATACCGTTGGCTATTTAGGCTTGTTGTAGAACCGGCACGCCCAAAGCCCTGGCCAGGCAGCGGGCGTGCTTTGTGATTATCCTTACAGTTTGCCACAGTGCGCGCAATGGGGGAAGGGTATACAATGGATCCATATGAAGCCGATTGAAATACAAGCCGCAATATGGCTTATCGTGTCTGTAATTATTCTTTCCGTTATATTGCTTTCCAATCTAGAAACAATCCCGGAAACCCCGGTACAGAAAAGCGCATGGGATGCCTGTATTACGATGGCCAGCGCACAGTTGAAAATCCCGCGCATCCATGCCGATGTTTACTCACCTGACAGTGTAACCAAACTACCAGAAAAAGAACACTATGGAGTTACGATATATTCCACAGATGGGTACATTTATGAGTGTGACTTGGCGCGTCGCATAGATGGAGAATGGTTCCTGAAGAGCCTGTACTTCAGGGTAGGCGAAAGAGGGGGTAAAGGTTACAGTCCACTACCCGAATTATGAAATAAAGCTGCAACTTATTATCAAGTTTTCCCCTTGTATAAGAAACGCGCGTGAAACCTTGACTCGTTTCCACGCGCGCCTATGCTTCGCGACCTCTTGTCCCCCTAATTTCATATCTCGCAGACGGTATCTAAGTACCCTGTCGGGGCGCCGGGATTCGAACCCGGGACTTCTTGCTCCCAAAGCAAGCGCGCTGCCGGGCTGCGCTACGCCCCGTCATTAGGTCTGTGAGTATAATGCCTGTGATGAAAACCCGTCAAGCAACAAAATGGACAACAATCCTACTCACGCTTCTCACGACAATTTGTGCCTGCACTCCGCTTGATCAGCCTACCCTCCCCCCAACGCAGATTCCCGCCACTTCCACCCCACAACAGACTCTGACTCCCGCGCCGTCGATTAGCCCCTCAACCGCTACGCAGACGCCGCTCGCCTGCCTCAACCAACCTGGCCGTGTGGATGCAGGCAAACTCGAGTCAACCAGGCCCGCGCAGGAATACTTTATCTACCTGCCTCCCTGCTACGACGAAAAAACTGATGAACACTACCCCGTCCTCTATCTCCTGCATGGACAAACCTACACCTACGATCAATGGATCCGTATCGGCGCAGTGGACGTGATCAATGACCTGATCCTCTCCGGCGAATCTATGCCATTTATCATTGTCTTCCCAGACGACCGCTATTGGAATCTGCAGTCGGGATCCGGCTTTGGTCAGCGTCTGGTGAATGATCTCATCCCATATATTGACCAAAACTACAGGACGATCCGCGATAGAGATCAGCGCGCCATTGGCGGTATGTCGCGCGGCGCAGGCTGGGCATTACGTTTGGGACTCACACGTTGGCAGTTATTCAGCACCATCGGCTTACATTCCCTGGCGGTGCTACAAAAGGATTCATCACACATCAGGGACTGGCTGACGGATATTCCGCGCTCATCGCAACCGCGCGTGTTCATGGATATCGGCGATAATGACCCCGAACTCAGCATGGCGGGAACTATAGAATCTCAATTCAATGATTATGGCTTGCCTCATGAATGGCATCTTTACAGCGGCGCACATATCGAAGAGTATTGGAAAGCACACGTGGAAGAATACATCCGCTGGTATGCGGAGGGTTGGAATAACGCATTATCTCAGTGAGCGAAGAAAAGCGGAGACGAAGCGCAGGTGACAAAACAATCGTCTCGCAGCGACATAATAAGTTTATAATCTTATCGATTCAGGAGATTACATGAACATCCTCGTTACAGGCGGAGCGGGCTACATTGGTTCTGTCACAGCAGAAGCTTTATTAAAAGCAGGGCATTCCGTCACTATATATGATTCGCTTGTCACAGGTCATCGCGCTGCAGTGCCTGATGGCGCTACATTTATTCAAGCCGATCTTTCAGACAGTCATGCGCTGGTCGAAACGCTCACCAGGGAAAAGTTTGACGCGGTCATGCATTTTGCCGCATTCATCGAAGCTGGCGAAAGCATGAAAGACCCCGGCCGTTTCTATCAAAACAATTTCTCGAACTCGCTCACCTTAATGGAAATAGCCGTCCGCGCGGGCGTGAAGCGCCTTGTCCTTTCGTCCACCGCCGCGGTCTATCAATCCAGCGAGGAGCCGCTTACCGAAGATTCGCCTCTTGGTCCGACGAATGTATACGGTCATACCAAACTCATGGTCGAGCAGGTGCTTGAGCGCTATCGTCAAATTCACGGCTTGCATTTCGCCGCGCTGCGTTACTTCAACGCCTGTGGCGCGTTGAACGGCCGCGGAGAGGCGCATCAGCCCGAGTCACATCTCATCCCGCTTGTTCTGCGCGTCCCATTGGGCGAGCGCGACTCGGCACAGATCTACGGCACCGATTATCCAACACCAGACGGCACCTGCATTCGCGATTACGTCCACATCGCGGATCTGGCCTCCGCCCATCTTTTTGCACTGGATGACTTGCAGGAACGCGATTGCCTGATCTACAACCTCGGAAGCGGAAACGGATACTCGGTGCGCGAGGTGATCGAAGCAGCGCGTCAGGTGACGGGACATCGGATCCCAATAAATGAACTTCCGCGTCGCGCCGGCGACTCGGCGCGTCTGGTTGCCTCATCCAACAAAATAAAACGCGAACTCGGCTGGGAGCCCGAACATGACAACCTGCACGAGATCATCTCCAGCGCATGGGACTGGCATAAATCGCATCCAAACGGATATACAGAATGAGTTTCGCTTTTCATCGCCTCCCACTTGGGATTTGCAATTGTTACTTGTTGCGCGGCGAGCAGACTATTTTGATAGATTGTGGTGCGGAGGGAAATATCAAAGCTTTCCTGCGCGGCATGTCACATCTGGGCATTGACCCAAGGGTAATCTCATTGATCCTGCTTACGCACGGGCATTGGGACCATATTGGTTCACTACATCCCATTCAGCAAGTGACGAGTGCGAAGGTCGCTATTCATCATCGCGATCAGGCATCTGTGGAAACAGGCAAGCCACCTTTCCCAGCTGGTGTCAATGCTTATGGCCGCCTGATGAGCTCTCTGGCAAAACAACTTATTCATCCCAATCTCCCGCCCGTAAAAACAGATATTGTTCTCGATGATATGGGAATGTCACTGACGGAGTATGGCATCCCGGGCAAAGTAGTTTATACACCAGGTCATTCACAGGGACATGTGAGCATATTACTCGATTCAGGCGAGGCCTTTGTGGGCGATATGGCTATGAACGCATGGTACCTGCGCCTCACACCGGGCCTGCCCGTTCTGGCAGATGACATTAATATGGTGGTTCAAAGTTGGAAAAAGATTTTGCCAATGGGAATCAAACAAGTCTTCCCAGCGCATGGCACGGATTTTCCTGTAGAGATTATGCAAAAAGAGATTTCAACATTTGAGGAGGCTAAGTGACCTTTGCCATCATCTTCTTCGGCTGGATTTTTTCACTCTGCCTGCATGAGTTCTCACATGCTATTGTTGCTTATTATGGCGGTGATACCACCGTGCGGGAAAAGGGATATCTTACATTCAATCCCCTGAAATATACTCACCCCGTATTTTCAATCGTGCTGCCACTACTCTTTCTCCTGATGGGCGGGATTGGTCTGCCCGGTGGCGCAGTGTATATCGAACGGTGGCGCATCCGTGATCGTTACTGGCTGAGTGCCATGTCTCTGGCAGGCCCTGCGGCCAACCTGTTGTTCGCAATTGTTCTTGGCATCATCCTGCGCGTTTCGCCTGTCACGAATTCGGGTATCTGGCCCGGAGTTTCGTTTCTGCTTGTGCTGCAAATTTCGGCGGTGCTTTTCAACCTGATCCCTCTGCCGCCCTTCGACGGTTACAACGCCATTGAGCCTTTCCTCAGCTCAGGCATCCGCATGCAAATGGACCGTTTCCGCGATGTCGCCATCTGGATCATTCTCCTGGCGTTTTGGTTCGTGCCATTTATCGGTAGTTTATTTTGGGGAAGCGTCTTGTCCCTCTCCACACTGTTGGGAGTGGATTGGGATATCGCTGTTACCGGCCTGCAACAATTCCGCTTTTGGGAATTATAAATATCTCATCCCTAACTGATCCTGTTAGATAAACACCAACCAGGCGACACCTCCATCTGTCGCCTTTATTTTTTTGGGGAAACAATTTGACAATTCAGACCATCTTGGTTATAATAATTGTGAAATATTACACAATCAGGAAGCAGGTAAATATGAACACTCAAAAACTCCCCCATATTGTCATTGTTGGTTCAGGATTCGGCGGCATGGAAATTGCGCGCGGGCTGGCAAACGCACCGGTTCAGATCACACTGATCGACAGGCACAATTATCACCTGTTCCAGCCGCTCTTATATCAAGTTGCCATCGCGGGGCTTGTCCCCTCGCAGATCGCTTATCCGCTGCGCACAATATTTCGCAAACAAAAGAACCTCACCTTCCAAATGGGAGAATTAACGTCGGTTGATCTGGATGCGCATTATGTCAAACTGGAAGGTTCGGTCATTGCCTACGATTATCTGATCCTGGCGGTCGGCGGGCAAACCAATTTCTTTGGAATGAATTCCGTGGAGCAAAATGGTCTTCAAATCAAGGATATCGAGAGTGCTATCAGCACACGCAACCATTTACTCAAAATGTTCGAGCAAGCCAGCCGTGAGGCAGATACTGAGAAACGTCGCGCTTTACTTACCTTTGTTGTTGTTGGCGGCGGACCCACCGGGGTCGAGACTGCGGGCGCGTTGGCTGAATTGATCACTCATGTGATGGCAAAAGATTACCCGCAAATGGATGTAAAAGACGCGCGCGTATTATTACTTGAAGCCATCAGCCATTTGATCGCGTCCTACCCTGATGAACTCCGCAAGGCCACGCGTGATCTATTGCAAAGAAAAAATGTTGAAATTCTTATGAATACAAAACTTGCCAACTATGACGGCCAGCAAGTGACTCTCGGAGATGGCAGGCAGATCGCGGCTCATACATTGATCTGGACGGCGGGTGTGAAAGCGGCCGATGTGCTGAATCATCTGGGGATCGAGCAGGCAGGTTCGGGACGGGTACGCGTCACGCCGACTCTGCAGCTGCCTCAGCGTCCTGAAGTCTTTGTTATCGGCGACGCGGCTTATCTCGAAAACGGAGGCGGCCAGCCCCTGCCCATGTTGTCCACTGTCGCCATCCAGCAGGGAAAGCTCACTGCGCAGAATATTAAGCGAATCCTGAAAGGAAAAGACCCTGAGCCATTTCACTACAAGGATCCCGGCCTGCTGGCAACGATCGGACGCAACGCGGCGGTGGCGCGCATCTGGGGAATTTCATTCAGCGGATTCATCGCCTGGGTCATCTGGGTCTTTCTGCACATTTACAGGCTGATCGGATTTCGAAACCGCATCCTGGTGATGGTGAATTGGGCGTGGGATTATATCTTCTATGAAAGCCAGGTGCGGTTGATCACAAAAGAATAATACGGTCATCATTCGAGAGCCTGCCTAGAACTTTCTGACACTTTCGTCGTCTATAAAGAAACTATTCAAGGAGCAGCCGATGAATGTCAGACAGATGGTCATTTGTACGATGGCGGTTATGCTTTGGTTTCTCGCCGCATGTGCTGGTAAACCCGGCGATCAGAAGACCTTTACAGGAACGGTCATGACTGGAGCGCAACTCGGTGAAGTTAAAAATTTTTGTACCGAAGGCTTGTATCTCGTCGCGGACAACGGGTATCTTATAGATCAGACGCAAATGCTTCTGTTGAAAGTTTCTGATGGTGCAGATTCATCAAGCATGCTTTCTGAGCAGCAATATGTAGATAAAAAAGTGGAAGTCACCGGTAAATATCCCACCCAGGATGTGTTCTGCGAGGCCCTGACGTGTGCCTGCGAAGATTACATTCTTGTTGAACAGATACAAATTACTAAATAACTCACCTTATATGGAACGTCCCAAAGGTTTTTTCTAGCGGCTGGATTGATCAGCGCGAGCCTTCGGGACGGTGCGCGCTACACAGGCAACGGCAAAGGTGTGGACACCAGGGCCACTAACAACCCAAAGGCGTTGACGAGAAAATGCAATATGACTCCGGGCCACACGGAGTTTGATCTGTGATAGACATAAGCCAACACGCAACCCAAAATAAAAGTTGGGATGAGCGCAACCAGGTCCAGATGTGCAGCAGAGAAGACGGCAGAGCTTAGAAGCGCTGCAGTGATCCAGCCATATTTTTGGCGGAACCCCTGAAAGAGAAACCCCCTGAAAAATATCTCTTCCACGATCGGTGCAAGAACAGCTCCTACAAAGAAAAACCATACAGGCGATTCAAGCGAAGCGAAGAGCTCTAATATTTCATTACCCTGTGTATCGATCTTAAGCGCCATCAAGATCAGGTTGTGAATGATGATAATAACGTAGCTGGCGATCAACAGTCCACAGCCCAGGCCCAGTGTATTCCAATCAAATTTTCCGAAGCCGAGGTGTTTCCAGGAGACGCGTCGCCACGCAAAGATCAAGACAACCGGGAGAAGATAAGCAAGCTGGACGACGATCAAAGCCGAGCTTTGCACAAGCTGACGATTTGGATCTTGTGAGACGATCGCGAGCAAGCCAACATTAACCAGCGCCAGCAGGAGGATTCCCAGCCAGGAATCCAGGACACTCCAGGGAACGGAATATTCCCGCGATTCAGATATCGGAACAGGCTGCAGGGGTTCTGCTGGATCCACTAAGATTCTCCCAACTCGCGATAAATAAACCACTGGCCCTTGCGCTCGTCCACATTTTTCATGGCGCGGTCGTAATAAATATCAAAGATCTGATCGGAATCCACTTTTACTCTGAAGTAAAACCTGCCAACATTTAATGAACCGCGGCCTGATGCCACCTCTGCATGCGCAGGCCGCATATTGCGCGCCATCTTGCCGCGCCGTTTGAAATCACTCCAGGAGGAAAGCATTTCGACCACGCGATAAGTTTTGTTTTCCCAAATGAATCCATTTGGGCACTCGGGAGTCTTTTCACACACTGGAGGCGTATCGAAGAGAACTTCAATAGGCTCGTCTAGAAAGTGGATGGGTTTGTATATATCGGTCAAAAATATGAACCTTGACTTACTAACAATATAGTTCAAAAAAACAGTAGATTAAGCAGTGCATAACTAAGAAGGCTGCTTAACAGTCCCGTCATCAACCAGGCGATAACTGTTGACTGTCCTCTATTGTCATGCAAATGTTTCATATAGCTCTTAGGGCGTCTAAGAACAAACCCCGAGCCAAAATCATTACCAAAGCTTTTCCAAAAATTCTCATCGGATCTAAAAAACCACGTACGAGTCCAGATCACTACCCAGATCCCAACACCTACGGAAATAAGCCCAGCAATAATATTCATTCTTTATATTTTGTACGGATCTTCCGCCTGCAGGAATGCCAGCAACATTCCCCGCATGGGATGGTTAATGAGCCATTCACGAATCTCCTTGACGTGTTCATAATCATCGCCGCCAAGTTTTTCCAGATAGATGTTGTCCAGATGATTTTTGGTTTCAAGCGCACGTAGATGATCCTGCCAGGGACGTGTAAAAAATTCATTTAAGTTGTCATGCAGGTTGCGGTCGATCAATACGTCCCATTCATGCTGGTCGAGCCACATACCGTTACAACTGCGGCAGCGGTCAATGTAAAAGTCTGTATCGGGGATGATCTTATAGCGTGCCATGATATGACCACAATCGGGACAAAACTTTAGTTCCTTTACCTCCCAGGATGGGTCGATCTCAATGGCCCCCTCTTTTGGAGGGAATTCGTGCCCCAATGTCCTGCGCCAGGTGAGATAGGCATTGGACGGAATGGAGACGCCTTTGCAATTCGGGCATTGACTGGCTGGCAATCCATCCAGCAGGGCGATCTGGCCGAGTGTTTGATCCTTACAGACAGGGCATTTCATATTGTCTCCGATGATCTAAGCTCATTCTAACCCGATACTCTAACTTCCATCCATCATTACTTTTCAGCAAGATGGAAGAGGTGTAGGAAGCGATGAAAGACTGGCGCGGCAAGCACACCTACAGAAGCCAACAGGATCACGCCTGAATAGATTGCATAGATGGAAGCAAAAATTTTCGCTGCATCCGTCTCCATTCTGTCGACTGGTCCCATGCCCCCAAGGATCATGGACGAGTTGAGCAGAGAGTCGATCCATGAGAGCTTTCCCAGAAAATGATAGCCAAGTATGCCGATTCCCAGAGAAAACATGAGCAGCAGCAATGCGATCAGGCCGTTAAGCGCCACACGGCGCACAAATGCTTTTGTGCTGGCCAATGGTTGTTTGTGATGCTCGTACATGCAGCCTCCTCAGCCTCCGCCGTGCTTCCAATCCCAGAACCAGAAAGCCAGACCTTTGAACTCGCCCCACCTTTCGAAGCGTTTCTCCACCTGCCGGGCCGTAATGAGTTTGCCGTGATACCATTCGTTCGAGACTGCGCTCAGCGCAGAAGAATCAATGGGAATGAAATCTGAGCGCCCCAGAATCATCAGCAGATTCGCAGCAGCATATGGACCGACACCATTAATCTTCATTAATTCCTTGCGCAATTCGAGCGTAGACAAATTTGACGTTTTGAGGGATTCCAGATCGAACTGACCGGATGCCACGTGGACAGCCAATTGATGCAAGGCGGGCGCGCGATAACCAACTCGTATCTTCTCTTTGATGAAATCAGGTGTGGAGGCAGCGATCGCTTGGGGCGTAGGGAAGGCTTTGGTCTCGACACCTGCACTCCCCGGCACTTGCGCCCGGGGCAAGTGTGCGCCAGGCCGTCTCGCCCCGACGGGCTCCCGGCCCGAACGGGGTGCAAGTGTACGCCCCTCGCTATCGTTCGGGGCTACTCGACCAGCGAAAGACAAAGGTTGCCCAAATTCATTCACCAAATTACGCGACATATTCCTGGTTGTCGCCCAGAGCGTATTCGTTGTGAGGATCGTTTTGACCACGTCTTCGAACAGAGTTGGGGCGCGCAGGAGTCGGCCTAGAGATTGCTTTTTGGCGCGCGCCAACCTTGGCTCCGCGCCTGTGGCGGCGTAAAAGGAAGAGAAATCCATGTCGAGTCCGAACATCCAGGTGACCTTATTTGTCACTTCCTTTTTTTCGGGGCTGTTCAATCTTTCTGCTTCCACATTGACACCTTTCGCTGACTCGCGCAGTTTGAGTTCGACGGCACGTCCGCTTGAAAGCTGCAAAATATAATGAAGGGTATTGGTTTGTTCATCGAAATGAAAGGGCGCCAGTTGAAACCATCCGTGTGATCTGACGACGGATAAAAAGTTAAAAGGCGGGCGGGCCGGGAGATCGAATTTCATCTTCTACTCAAGTATATATTCGCCGCGTCGCCAGGCGCGGATCATAAAGAAGTTGAGTATCAGTGCAGCAAAGATCATGGCAGGAATAATGATGATCGGGAACAGCCAGCGCTCCATCCATTTGTTGATCTGCGCGGTCTCCGGTCTGGCGGGATCATACAGCACTGGCACTTCCTCTCCCACTTGATATGCCGGCGGATCAGAAGCATTATCACCTTCAAATGAATATGTTTGACCGTTGGCTGTAAATTCAACGACAGGAGAGTAAACACAACAACCACTCTCACTGCTGCTGCTTTCCTGCATGAGTACTACAACGCCCGTTGTCGCTTCGCCCCTGGTCTGCAACTGCCAGCCTGTGTAAGCGGCGTATGCGCCCCAAAGACAGAAGGCCGCAAAGAACAAATTGGCAAAAATCGTGATACAGCCGATGTATACGCGATTGGCAGCGTTCCCAACCTTCTCAGCAGCATTGACTGCCTTATCCACGGTTCTTTCATAATTCTTTTCAAAGTTGTCTATGGTGCACCTTCCAGGATAAGATTTGTGATTCTAGCCTTGTAATGCGATCATTACGAGCTGCGGCTTCGCGATACGGATGTAATCATCAAGCTTCATAAAGATGGATCTATCCAGACGACCGGCATTGAAGACAACTTCTTCATTTTCCTGGATGAGCGGATCAGCCAACACTTGAAGCTGGTCGCTAAAGGAAAAAGGCGGAATCGCCCCGATGACACAGCCCGTTAATGCCTGCGCCTTTTCGCGCTGCGCGATGCCAATGCTATCTGCTTTGAAATGATCCTTGATCGCGCCCAGGTCCACGCGGCAATGACCGGGGACATTGGCGAGACAATAACTATTCTCCTTTTTGCTGAGTCTCACCTGCACGACAATGGACTTAATGGATTGCTCGATGCGGTTACCGCGGATCTGTGCAATTAATTCCGTGCGGCCTTCAGGTTCATGTTCAATCACGCGATAGATTGCGCCTTCCTTATCCAATAATGCACAAAGTTGTTCATGGATATCATTCATATTGAAATATTATACAGGGAAAGTATTGTAAGAATAAAACATCGTCGGGATGAAGAGATTTCATCCCGACGATGACACAAGCTTTTAATGTCTACTTATGGACACGGCCCCAGCGTATCTCCATGACCGAGGTGCGCAGGCACGGCGGATGATGAGATGCTCAAGGTCTTGCCGCCTTTTTTACTATTAGGTTTGTGGCACACCAATACTTTTTCTCCCTCCACAGGAGTCCCGACATCTTCACCTGGCGTAATGATGATGATGATGATCTGTACGATCACGATCTGACCTTCGTCTGATGGGCAGACGACAACGATCACAGTTTGGTTCGGGCTTAATGTGACTGCACCGCCTTCACCTTCGATCACTACATCATCACCAAGCGTAATGGGTGGCCAGCCCAGGAATTGAACTTCGTTCCCGTTTACTGCGACTACTGTTGCAATCACGGTGGCACACTCTGGCACCTCCGTAATATCACCCAGTGGAGCGATGCTGAGCACCTGCCAGGTACCATCAGGCAGCAAAAGGATTTCGACGCGCACGAGCATTCCGACCGTGATCGTCCCCTGGATAATTGTCGTCTCGGTTACGGTGAGTGTGATGCCATTCACCACCCACGGATCAACAGAACTGACAACGCCGATCAGAATGATAATGGGTTCCGTCTCTGCTTCGGCTAGTTCGATTGAATAAGCAACCCAGGTACCGTCGTCGAGAATGAGGCCGCGCACGTGCACCAGGTCACCGACTTGCAAGCCATCTTCAATCTGAGTTGACTCGTTCGTCTCGAGCGTCTGACCTGCCACGGTCCAGGGATCCATGCTTTCGAGTTCAGCGGTCAATTCAAAAGTTGAGTCTCCGGCCACTGGCATCCAGTCCCCGTTCTCATCCACGATTTCAACCACGCCATTATCCACTTGCAATGTTCCCTGTTCGATATTTGCGGACCCCACTCCGATCGCCGCGCACGCCAGCATCAGCATAACGATGCCCAGGTACCCCACAATCAAGGGCCAGCGAAGGCCCAATTTATTGTTTGTACCCATAACTTCCTCCGGATATTTTCAATAAGATTTTACAGTTTGGTATAAATATAATAGCACGTATAGTTCCCCTGACAATCATGACATTAGGGGGATTTGCAGATTAGTCGACTATTTTTGCGAAAAAAGGCCAAATTCTGTAATTATGACCCCCATAATGAGCAGGATCAGCGCATCGAAGATCAACGTCAGACCCCACAAGCGCGGAATTGTAGTGAGCAGAGCCAGGAACGTAATGACCAGCAAAACCGTGCTGAGTTGAGCAATATTGGTTGCCAGGTTATTTAACGGCCAGCGCGCATACAACCAGAGCGCTCCGCCTGCCAGCATGGTGATAAGGCTGGCCGCAAATACCAGATTGAAAGTCTGCGCGCCAGGCAGACCAAACAGACTGAACAAAATGATGCCGCAGGAACCCAAACGGGAGGGGTTATCGCTGTACTGTGATTGAAGAATATTTACCAGGATCAATCTTTCGAAGATCACATCAGATGGATCGACGCTCCATTGCACAGTTTCGGATCCACCGGGCGCCAGCAAAAGAGTCTGTCTCTCCTTGCGCGGTATTTTGCCATGACTGACCTCAACGGAGACTACGGGTTTAATTTCCTTATCGGTGGAATTAATAATGTTCGCGCTCACCACTGCTGACTCCACCGGTGAGAGCATCAGCGGGCATTGTACTTTGAGGCGTCTTTCCCCATTGTAGGATGTGTAAATGCGTGCCTCGCTTTCCCCCCAGACAACGACCGAGGAAAGAGACAGTCCAACCAGCACGCCAGCAAGAAATAGAAGTGCCCCCAGCCACGAGATGAGTAGCGATCTGAGGTTCACAAAATATTTCAACCATATCTTTCTGAATACAGTGAGACTATGTTCACTACTTCACCACGTACTGTGTGCAATTCCGATAAATTGTTTGTTTGATTATTTTTTCTACACCGTCGAACCTGTAAAGTTGAATGCTTTGATCTTTAACGCCGGCACACGTGAGGCACCAAACGGTTCGCCGATGATCAAGCGCGTGTCATGGCTGACCATTTCCACATCGGCAAGTGCCTTGATATAAGATTGTGTGAAGCGGAGATTCTTCACTGGGTAGGTGATCTCGCCATTCTCAATCATGAAGACGCCGTCGCGCGTCATGCCCGTGATCACAGCGTCGCGCGGGTGCATTGGACGTGTATACCAGAAGGTGGCAATATACAAACCGCGCTCGGTGGATTTAATCATCTCATCCAAACTATGCTCGCCAGCCGCCATGAAAAGGTTGAGTGGGAAGGAGGTATCTAGGCCCCAGCCTAGCGGTGAGGCGTGCCCAGTGGATGTTTTGCCTTCCTTGTGCGCAGAGTAGGTATCGTAAACGGGAGAACCGATCACGCCATCCCTAACAACCTCCACGCGTTGTTTTGGTATACCCTCAAAATCAAACGGCATGGGATATCCCGCCGGGTCCTGTCCATCATCCCATATTGAAACAAGAGGATCCATTGCCTGCTGTCCCATGCGATCATTCATCCATGAGCGTCCCTCCTGAACCGATTGCGCACTCATCCCGATCCATGCCAGCATACCGACAAGATCATCCGCGACATAAGGTTCAGCCACAATCGTATATTCACCCGGTTCAATTCTCTTGGGGTTGCGACCGCGCGCGGCTTTATCAATCGCTTCATCGCCAATTGCTTCGGGATTCAACTCGTTCACTTTCCAAGCCGACAGCTGGGCGCGTCCGGCTGAATCATCCGTCATAGCTGTGACAGAGATATCCGCCACTGACCCAGCATGATAGACCATCGTCCCCAACGAATTGGCAATGGACATCTCCTGTGTGCCCGTGCGGAAATAGCCCGATCCGTTGATGCCTTTTTCTTTTGCTTTTCTACAAATGATATCTACACCTTTGGCGCGTTGCTCAGGGGAACAGGCAGCAGTATCTTCATCAAAGGCATGCACTGTGTCACTCGAATGTGAACCGGAGAGTCCTGCGAAATCTGGGTCTTCAGGCTGGCGCAAGGCTGATTCACGTGCTGAGTCAACTGAGCGAGCAATCCCTTCTGCTGACAGATTGTTGGTAGTTGCCACACCGCGTCGTTTGCCCATTACCGCGCGGACGCTCAATACTGTATCTGTTTCAGCCACGTTTTGGTGAATGATGTTATTGGCAAAACGCGTTAGTTCCATATCCAGGCCAAACAGCATCACTTCCGTCTGTTCGGCTTTAGAGGCTTGCAAGGCTTGTCCTAAAATTTCCTTTGCGCGTTCGGGTCCGATCATTTCATTACTCCTACGCGTACATTACGGAAGCGTGCTGGCGCGGCACCGTGACCGGTGTGAGCCACCTGTCCGGGCTGTCCTTTGCCACAATTAGGCGTGCCCCACATGAACCAATACTTATCGTCGCACACGGCATCACATGAATTCCAGAACTCGGGCGTAATGCCGGTGTACGTGCAGTTGCGAAGCATCTTTCCAAGTTTGCCGTTTTTGATCTCGTAGCCAATCTCGGTGCCGAATTGGAAATTATAGCGCTTATCATCAATGGACCACGACCGATTCGATTCCATATAGATGCCGTCGTCGGTGTCCGCGATCAGGTCGCTGTAATCCCATGTGCCAGGTTCGATGCTCACGTTAGTCATGCGAATGATCGGGATTCGATTCCAACCCGAAGCGCGCATACAGCCATTGGATGTAAGTCCGAGAAGCGGAGCTGTCTCGCGCGACATCAAATAGCCCACGAATAATCCATCCTTGACAATGGGTGTGGAACTTGCTGGAACTCCCTCATCGTCCCAGCCGAAAGTGCCAAGTCCAGTCGGTCGAATCGATTCTGCGGTAATGTTGACCACCTCTGATCCGTATTGGAAGTTGTTCAATTTCTCGGTAGTGAGGAAAGATGTTCCAGCCAGGGCGGCTTCCATGCCGAAAACACGATCCAGTTCAATTGGATGTCCGCACGATTCGTGAATTTGTAAGGCAAGTTGCTCGCCGCCAATGATGATGGTCGTATTCGTGGAGGGACATTGTTCAGCTGTAAGAAGTTGCACAGCCTCACTAGCGATACGTTCCGCGTTGCCGGGCAGGTCCATCGCGATGATGTATTCCCATCCAGCAGTTCCCTGCGAGCGTATACTGGGATATGACCGGCGTTGGACTTCATTCCCTCCTACTGCTGTTGCAATGATGCCTCCACCCGCTTCATAAATCGTCTGTTCAATGTCTGCACCCTCAGAGTTGGCGAAGCTTTTATGTTCCTTGATGAAGGTAAGGTGACCAGTGCGCACGCTAACACCTTCTACGCGCGCCATGTTTGCATCGGCTTGCAGAAGTAAGTTGAGTTTGTCTTCGATGGAAATAGTAAAGGGATCAATTTGGATTGGGGTTGTATATGCCCCCTTGCTCGTGACAGGTGGACCGAGTTGCACAGGATCGCCGCGCACGAGCGCAGAGGCTTTCGCGATCTTCACCGCGAGGTCAACGATGCGGTCTACTTCGGCAGGAGTCATGTCCCGGCTGGATGCGAATCCCCATGCACCACCCACTAGGACGCGCACGCCTAAGCCCAGAGACTCATTCGTGATCATATTCTCCACCACGCCGTCTTTCACGGAGATGTTTTCATGCTGTGAATGCACAACGCGGATGTCGGCATATTGCGCGCCTTTGAGCCTTGCAGTCTCCAGCGCTTGAGCAGAAAGAGTATCCAAGTCAGCCTCCTTGTGTGATGAATATTTAATTGTCAAAAGCCTTAATTGAAATCAGTTTAATCAAAATTAGGATAAAGTCAATCATAAAAAGGAATTGCTTTGCCAGCTTGCGCCAGGTACAAGGGTCGACTGTGATCGCTTGTTTCGATGGCAACACAATCCTCTCATAAAGGCGGAGATTGCTCACCTGCACTGCACCGAACGCAGTGCGGTGCAAGTGTCGTCGGGAAAAGCACCCTCCTCGCAATGACATTACTTAATGGCATACACTGCATAGCCGCGCGGTGGGGCGTAGAATTGCGCGCGGCCATCGCGGTCGGTGGATTGGTTGATTGGGCGGGAAAGGTCAGTTTTGCTCCACCAGGCAACAGGCTGGAAAGAGGCGTTCGTCCAATTGGTGGTGACCAGTCGTCCGTTCCAGTTGTCGCCGCGATTGTTGAGCACGTAGATGAGTCCAGATTCGTTCTCAAACCCGGCACGTTGCATGATGTAAAGTGAGTCGTCAATGTATAGAATGTTCGTCGCGCCAGCCGCATATTTCTCGTGCACGCCAACCAGCGCGGCGATGCCGTTCGGCGTGCCATCCAGTGCAAGATCGAGATTGAAGTAATCGTGCCAGAACACACACGGATAACCCTCATGCGTGAGGATATAACTGTATGCCAGCAGTTTGTCGTTGACGATCGGGCGGCCCTCATCACGAAGATCATGATTCTCAACGAAGGTGACTGTGGTCTGCGGCTGCTTTTGTAAAATGGTTTCCCAGGTGGTGAGATTATTTAAACTAAACCCATATTGATCGCACAGCGCCTTAAGCATTTCACGCAGAGGGAAATCAAATGCATCCACAGGGTTGCTGTTTGAAAAATTGACATCGTCCACCCAGTGCAGCGTGTTGGTGGCAGAGTCCCAAAACTCGGCAACACCATACGGCACGAACGGCTTGCCATCCCGCATATAACGATACTCCTGAAATGCCGTGATCGTGTTCGCGCCATAACCTTTCACAAAATCATAACGGAAACCGTCGAAGCCCACTTCTTCGATGAGCCAGTGCGCCAGTTTGAGCAACTCGGCATATACATACGGATTGCGATGCGACAGGTCGGGCATCTCGCCGAACGTGCCTTCATCCCAGGACTCATAATTACTGGGATGAAAACATTCCCAGTTGCGCAGGAACTTTCCGCTTTTAGGATTGAACAGAGTCCAGCGCGATTGACCCGTGATGGGGTTGACTTCCTGTTCATCCGCTCCGCTATTATGATTGAGGACGACATCCGCGATCAGACTCAGCTGCTGGCTGTGTGCCATTTCGATGAGACTCAGCAATTCGGCCTTGGTGCCATACCATGTAGGGACATTTCCCTTTTGGTCGAACTCACCGAGGTCATAGAAATCATACGGGTCATAGCCCATGGACGGCCCACCCAGATTCGCAGCCTTGTGAACCGGAGGAAGCCAAATCGAAGTGAATCCCACCTTTGCCAATGAAGGGACTTTCTCACGAATATAGTTCCACCATTGGAATTCTTTATTGTCCAAACGCGGACAATCCCAAAAGAAAGTTTGCAGCATGACGCCCATTGCATTGCTCCGTTTTAGTATAATGTCACTCTGAGCGTAGCGACACTTGCGCCGCACGCAGTGCAGGTGAGAGTCTCTTATATTTTGTCAGAGACTCTTCTGTCGCAACAACCGCTCCCTCACACCGTCCCGAAGCGGTGTCCCTTCGGGAGAGTGACATGGTATTTTACCCAGTCGTTTTATATCCTTTTCCCAAACTTATCTTGACCTCATTGATTAAGGGTTCCAGTTTCGATTTGAGATCCTCCAGGCTACTCCAAAATGTGACAGGTGTATCCACAATGTCAAAAGGAAGTTTCGTATCCACCTTTGCTGTTGCAATGATCGGCCGCCCCAGTCCCTCTGCAAACCCGATTTCATAAAAAACATTGGGACTGGTCTCTGTCACATCGGCGATTACAAAAGCGGAATGTCGAATGCCCTTCAATATACGTGGCAGGATTTTATCCAGGGAATATACTTTGTCAGTTCGTACCGCGTCGAACCCGAAATCCTTGCATACTGCCTTATATACAGTGTACAGTTTGTCGAACTTCTTTTGGAATGACATGATAATAAAAACAGTATTTGGAACTACAAGGTTTTCACAAAGAGCAATCACATCTTCAGCTAACTGATCGACATCGTCCGTATCTTGATTCAGCACATCGAAATCCTCAATGGTTACAAGATGTGAATATCGTCTTCCAAATCGTTCCCTTTCTTTCTCAAAGAGTGCCTCCCCTGATCCTCCAAATTGTCCAATCCCCAACACAGGTTTATCCGCAATTCTTGCCCAGTTTGCCGCGTGGAACGTTCCGTGGCCTCCGGCAATAAAGATGGCTACATCCGCATCTGCAATTTGCTCCGGGGAATCCAGATCAGGATGTGTAAGTTCCCAATCGGTTCGCTTCGAGACTTGAATTCGACCAACTCGATGTGCCGGCTTATCATTTTTGAGTCTATAGCTTATTATGTACTGATGAGCGTCCCGCTTATTTTTTTTAAGCCATTGACCAGCCGCCTCAGCGATCACCTTGTCTAAAGAACCTCGACAGCCGGTGAGCAGGATATGCTCCCGCTCGACAATTCGTTCACCCAGTTGTCGAACGAAGGACCGACACAGGTTTTCGTTTTTTGCAATATTCCGCAATGATCCGCCGACGAATATTTTCATTTCGTTGCTCCTGAAATAAGTTGCAGAGATTGTACCGCGAGAAAAGAATAAAGACTGACGCTGCCACCGATCAGAGTGTAGCTTTTGCCTCCATTCCACAGAAACCATCGAGCTGAAGATAAAAACACTGGGTTTGCCTTCGCCTTGACTTAGAATACGTGTTCTAATATAATCGTTAGATATGTCTCCTCCGCGAATGAAAAAACCTTCACGGAAAGACCCGCAGCAGACAACTACATACTCTTACATCCTGGGTGACCACTTACGCCTTGTTGATCAAACAGACTCAAACGCCAAGGAAAAACGTCCAAAATATATTCTGTCTGGTGGTCGCCGATCTGCTGATAGAGATTCAGCCGATCTTATATATCGTTGGGAGTCTCTCTCTTTACGCGAGAAAGATGTAACCGTTCTGGTATGTAGGGGGCATACGAATGAACAAATAGCCCGTTTGTTAAATATATCGGTTTCGTCGGTGAAAACATATCTTCGGATCGTGTTTTTAAAGATCGACGTTGGCAACAAAATTGAATTGCGCTTGAAATTTCATAATTTCAATTTCAAACATGACCTCCCCTATTTCTAGTTCAATCCCCATATTTAGGTCAATGTATTGTTCCTGACCCATCCTTGCTTCATCCGCGTGGTTTCATCCGTACAGCCTCCCCCAAACGAATAAAGTCGAATGGGGGTTTTTATTTTTATAAATATAGTCTATTCTGTTGGCATGAACACATTACTGAAATTGCCCACTGACATAACACGCTCACGCGGCCTCGCTTTAATTCTGACAGCAGACAAAGCCCGCGCAGGTATTACAGAGTTGATCGTCAACCTGATCTTGAATGGCCCGCTGTTTGTGATTTCTGCAAGCGAATGGCTCCCTGCCTACGAATTGACCCGAACCCTCCGCAAAAGTACTCTTGAAGTGAGAGAGATTTTAAATCGCCTGTATACCGTTCGTGCCTCTACGTGTTACCGACTGTTGGATTCACTGGCAAATATTCCCACAAATGGCGAACCTATCCTTGTTATAGACTTTCTGCATACCTTTTATGATGACGATATCCCTTTGCGCGTTCGCTTTTATAAACTAAGGGAGTGTTGCCGCCAACTCAAGCGCCTTGCTTTATATCGTCCAGTTCTGGTCATGACACAGGAGATGCAAACTGAGGATTATGAGAAGTTTTTACCTGCTCTTGGCTCGATGGCAGATAAAACTTTTACTCTTGAAACTGAAATTGAACAAATCAGACAGCCTGCACTTTTCTAACATGTATGGGCCGCACCCTTCCTTCCACTACGCAGATCGTCTTCGACCAATTTGCCGAACTGAGGCCTCTCTATGATGCACTTAGACGTAGTGATCAGCTTATTCTTGATACATTCTTTGAGGCCATTCTGCAACATCGGGCAGCTATTGGGAATGCCACCAACCTGCTCCCAATGGAAATCATGCCCATGGTTATCCTATTGGAGCAACACAAGAGGAATCATCATGTTCATAATGAGCTTTACAGTCTTATCGCAGAATTGGAAAACAAATTCAAACAATTGGGCGGTTCAGGGGAAACCCAAGACCATCAGCTATGAAGGAATACACTGGCTGGCTGCTCGATCTCTACGCTCATCCAAAGCAAGGTATCATTTTGTGGCTGGTGGGAGAAGATAAAAAGCCTCATTCCTTTACGCAACCTTTCCAAATCACATTTTATGCGGGCGGTCCGTTTCACCGTCTGCGCCAGTTGTGGAAGTTCCTAAAAGACAATCCTGTTCGGCTTTACCGCACTCAACGCAAAGACCTTCACGAGGGAATAAAAGATGTGTTGGAGGTCAATGTACTCAACCTCTGTTCCTTTGATGAATTATTCAAGGAAATCAATCAGCGATTTCCTGATCTGCTGTATTATGACGCGGATATTCCACTTATTCTGCGTTATGCCGCTGAACACAGTGTCTTTCCACTTGCGCATTGCAAGGTGGAAGTGAGGCAAAGCTGGGAGATTTCAAAGATCACACCGCTCGATACGCCCTGGGAACTTGACCCTACACTGCCTAATTTGCGGGTATTAAATATAAGACCTGATACCAACCCTTCCCATGCCATACCACAACATCTATCCATTAATTTCGATCACTTCAAATATCAGTTATCCCTTGATGACCCTCGCAAACTTCTATTTTCCCTGAATAGCATCCTGCGACAATATGATCCTGATGTCATTCTCAGCAGTTATGGAGATAAATGGTTGTTTTCTTATCTTGAAATAATCTCGAAAAAGACAGGTATCCCCTTTAATCCCAATCGTGATCTTGAACAGTCCGTTCGCAAAAAGAAGGAAATCAGTTTTCACAATTACGGCCAGGCACATTTTCGCAGCGAGCAGGTACATCTCTTTGGCCGCTGGCACATTGACGACCAGAACTGTATGACCTTTGGCGATTATGGCTTGATGGGGGCTATTGAGCAGGCACGCGTTACAGGTTTGCCAGTGCAGGAAATTGCAAGACGTTCCCCCGGCGCAGGCATCGCCGCCATGCAAACACTGACTGCTCTAAAGCGTAATATCCTGGTTCCTTATCAACAACAAAAGGGTGAAGTGCCCAAGACATACAATCAACTGGTAGTATCTGACCGAGGAGGATTGGTTTTTGAACCTCTGCTCGGTGTCTTCCCCAATGTTACCATTATAGACTTTATGTCCATGTATCCATCCATTATTGCGGAATATAACATTTCACCTGAAACGGTCGGTGTGGATGAACAAGATGCCCTTGAAATCCCTGAAATGGGCATCAAGATCAGTGCACATGAGGGGCTTATCCCTGCCACGCTGCGACCTATGGTGGAGAAACGTATAAAGATCAAACGGCTTTTGAAGAGGATGAATAAAAACGACAGCCGTTATTCCCGCTATAAGGCGTATAAAAACGCGCTGAAGTGGTTGTGTGTAGTGGCGTATGGCCGTCTGGGGTTTGCAAACTCCACTTTTGGCAGGATCAATTCTCATGAAGTGGTGTCATTCATTGGAAGAAAGCTGCTTCTAAAGGCAAAAGAGATTTCCGAAGATCACGGCTTTACCGTGTTACACGCTTATGTAGATAGCCTTTTTATCTGTCGTCCAGATGCCACAAAGGAGGAAGATCTTCAATCCCTTCTGGATGAGATCGAGCAGGAAACGAAATTACCGATTGAAGTGGAAGAAGTGTATTCGTGGATGGCTTTTCTATCTTCAAAGCAGAACCCAAATCTCACAGTTCCCAATCGTTTCTTTGGCTTGCAAGCCGATGGAGAATACAAAATACGCGGGCTGGCATTGCGCCGTGAGGATACTCCATTATTTATAGCAGATGCACAATTGCAGATACTACAAATAATGGCAAAAGGAAAAGATCCAAACCAACTTACCCAATTGTTGCCTGAAGTTTTGAATATGCTACAAGAGAAAATGTCTGCTTTGAGTAATGGCAGCATGCCAATAGACGAACTGTTGATCACACAAACCCTCAGCAGAGAACTCGATGAGTATAGGGTGCTGTCACCTGTGGCGCGTGCAGCAAGCCAATTACAATCCATCGGAAAGAATATTCGTATGGGGCAAAGGATACAGTTCCTTTACACCAAAACGAAACAAGGTGTATGTGCATGGGATTTGCCTGAACCATTCAATCCCTCTTTTATTGATATCCCCAAGTATAAAGAGCTTCTTTTCCGAGCAGTTCACGAGGTATTGCAGCCATTAGGAGTTAGTAAAGCAGTGTTGAGAAATTGGATGTTCAGCGATGCAAGTTATCTACTTCCTCCAGGTTTGCTCCATAATAGGCTTGAGATGCCTTTGTTTGTGGGTTTGAACAGGACACGTGCGGACATGTTCTAAAACAAATCTGCCAACAGCCCTTTAATTGTTAGAGCGTTCACGATCAACATTTATGCCTAACACTCCAAAATTCGCCCTTGACTCTCACGCCACGTAATAGTTTACTATCGGCATCAATCAGTGATGAGGCAAGCCAATGTATACTGTAAAACAACTTTCCAACCTGGCTGGGGTCAGCGTCCGTACGCTGCACTATTACGATGAAATAGGGCTTCTCAAGCCGTCGTCTGTTGGAGCGAACGGATACCGCCGCTATACAGATGAGTCGCTGTTCCGGCTGCAACAGATCCTGTTCTATCGCGAGATGGACCTGGACCTGATGAAGATCAAGCAGATCATGGAAGCCAGGGATTTTGACCTGGTCAGCGCCCTGCAATCCCACCGCCAGACATTGCAGGACAAGATGGACCGCCTGCAAACCCTCATCAAAACCGTTGATACAACGATCATGCACCTGATAGGAGAAGTAAACATGAGCAAGAAGAAAATTTTCGAAGGTTTCAGCGAGGAAAAGCAGAAACAGTACGAGAAGGAAGCCATGCAGCAGTATGGCGAGACAAACGTTAAGCAGTCGATCAAGCTTTGGAACAGCTATACTGACGAACAGAAGGAAAAGGTCAAGCAGGAGGGCGGCGCCATCTACACGGATATTGTTGCCAACATGAGTCACGGCCCCGAAAGCCCGGAGGTTCAGGGCATCCTTGTGCGCTGGCATCAGCATCTGCGCTACTTCTATGAGCCATCGCTGGACGTTCTGCGTGGCCTGGGCAACGGCTACAACGATCACCCGGATTTCAACGCAACGTTCACTGCCATCCACCCTGATCTCCCGGCTTTCCTTCAGAAAGCCATCACACATTATGTCGACGTGCTGGAGATCGAATGGCTGGAGCGCGAACTTGCCCTCCTTGAAGAATAACCTGAGGCCAAAATGGATAACGAGATAAGTGCAAATACAGTTCGGGATGAAAACCAGCGCCTCGAAGAAAGCGGACAGCCAGCTGTTCCCGTGATCGGTGAGCGAGTCGTGCCTCCAAACGGATTCACGCGTCAGAACGGGGCCGAAGCGGATGGCATCGCCAAAAGGCTGGGGATGTTCGTAGTCGAATCCCCGCGC
>JAXIPJ010000179.1:0-15824 GCA_045402985.1 Anaerolineales bacterium | reverse complement strand
TTGTGGCAATACGTTTCATCCCAGGGAGCGGTTGAAACGCGTAAGGCGCTCGGTCTCGATGATCGGCCTGTTGTCTTGCTCGCCGCGAATGTGCTGGGAGATAGCCTTACGTTGGGCAGAAATATCTTCGCCGAATCAATGAGCGAATGGATCACACGCACGGTCCAGTTTTTTGCGAGCCGGCCAGATGTCCAGTTCGTGATCCGCATTCATCCGGGCGAGACAGTTGTCCCCAAGGCAAAATCCATGGCGACTGTCGTCCGCGAAGCGTTATCTGAAGTTCCGGAGTATATCCACGTCATCGGCGCGCTTGATAAGGTGAACACCTATGATCTGATCGAGATCGCTGATCTTGGGCTGGCGTATACAACGACCGTTGGTATGGAGACCGCCATGAATGGGCTTCCCGTGATCTCATGCGGGCAGACGCATTATCGCGGCCGAGGCTTTACGATTGACCCGAACACGTGGGATGAATATTTTGCCGCGCTCGAAAAAGTTTTATCCAACCTGCCCGCGCATCGCCTGAACGAAGAACAGACGGCTAAAGCCTGGAACTATGCTTATCGTTTTTTCTTTGAGTATCCACGACCGTTCCCATGGCGTTTGATGAATTTTTGGGATGATCTCGAACTATGGCCCGTGGAAAAAGTATTAAGCGAAGAAGGTATGTCGGAGTTTTGTGATACGTTCAGGTTTTTGGTTGGCGAACCATTTACATGGCCCTCACCCCCATCCCCTCTCCCAACGGGAGAGGGGGGCAGGGGAGAGGGATGATTATGACAGACACAAAGCAAAAGGTCCGCGAATTTTACGATGAGATCGGCTGGCAACAGGAGCAGGACGGGCATTATCAAAATGCCCGTTATGAAGACCTGCGGCCCGTTTCGCGCGAGTACATCCACCGGACTCGCCTGCGTGTAATGAATGGGTTGATACCAACCGGCAAATTCCTGCTCGATGCCGGTTCAGGTCCCGTGCAATACGATGAATACAAAACCTATTCGCAGGGATATCAAAAACGCGTGTGTTTGGACATTTCCATGCAGGCATTGCGGGAAGCCCGCAACCGTATTGGTGAACATGGATTGTTCGTCGTAGGCGACCTTGCCAACCTGCCATTCAAAACAGAATCGTTTGATGGCGCGGTTTCCATGCATGCCATTCATCATCTTGCACGGGCGGAACATCCGCGCGCATACGGCGAGATCCATCGCGTACTTGCCTCCGGGCGGACGGCGGCGATCGTCAACGGCTGGCATGATCCTTTTCTGAGCAGAATGGCAGAGCCGTTGATCGGCCTTATGCGAAAACTCTCAGGTCGTTCCGAAAAAAAGAAAAAAGAATGGTTGAATGAAGAGGACCCCTCCGGGACATTTGTGCAAAAGATGACTCCAGAATGGCTCAAACGCGATATCGGATCAAAGATGGATCTGGAGATCAAGCCGTGGCGCAGTATGAGCACACGCATCCTACGCTGGTTCATTCGTCCGTTTGGTGGGCGCGCCTTCCTGCGATTTGTTTTTTGGCTTGAAGATGTATTTCCTAAATTTTTCGCTGAAAATGGGCAATATCCGTTAATTGTGATCAAGAAGTAAGCATGTCAAAATTCACAGATCAGCAATATTTGAAGACCGATCAATATAAGGACTCATCCAATCTGGATACGCGGGTGGCGATTCATCAGCGTTTTAGTACAAATTCCTACGGCTGGTGCAACTGGGTCTTTGACAATCTTATCAAATTGCCTGAAAACGCAAATATCCTGGAACTTGGTTGTGGTCCTGGGTATTTGTGGAAGGAAAATATAAGCCGCATTCCCGCTGGATGGCGCATTACCCTTAGCGATCTTTCCTCGGGGATGCTGGATGCCGCCTGGAGGAATCTGGTCGTCACCGGACGGGCCTTCCAATTCAAGGAGATCGACGCTCAGTCTATTCCGTTTGAAGATGAGACCTTTGACGTGGTGATCGCCAATCACATGCTGTATCATGTCCCTGATATCCCAAAAGCACTTAAAGAGATCAGACGAGTTCTAAAATCAAATGGTCATCTGTTCGCTACGACCATTGGGCAAAACCACTTGAAAGAGATCGCGAACTGGATTCAGCAGGTGAACCCCGGGACGGACTTTATCTCATTCGGCAGTCCTTTCACGCTGGAAAACGGTCTTGAACAGTTAAAACAATTCTTCGCACAAGTGACGCTATCCCGCTATCCTGATAGTTTGCAAGTGACAGAAGTCAAACCAATTATTGCCTTTATTCTCTCGACTAGCCACGCCGCGGAAATAGTAGAAGAGGAATTCGCAAAACTTGAGATTGAACTTGAACAGGAACTGAAGGAAAAAAGCAAAATATTCATTCAGAAAGATTCTGGCTTATTTGAGGCTATAAAATAATTTTCAAATATCGGTGGTTGAGTAGACGGCGGTGCTTGTCCTCCGTCATATCGAGACTACCAATTACAAGTAATCATAAATTTCATGTTGTGGTCTCGATATGAGCGAGAAGAACACTCGCTCTACTCGACCACCCTTTGGAATAAGGAGCAGTCATGGACTGGAAAGATAAAGTCATTCTCATTACAGGCGGCACAGGTTCCTTTGGAAAGAAATTCACTCAGACTCTCCTCGAAGAAAAGCAGCCTAAAAAGATCATCATCTTCAGCCGCGATGAGTTGAAGCAGCATGAGATGCAGATGCATGGGTTCAACCATCCGTCACTGCGGTATTTCATTGGAGATGTTCGCGATAGAGAGCGACTCCTGCGCGCCATGCATGGCGTGGATATTGTCGTCCATGCTGCAGCGTTGAAACAGGTGCCTGCCTGTGAGTACAATCCGATGGAAGCCATCAAGACCAACATCATGGGCACGGCCAATGTATTGGAAGCCGCGCTCGATGCGGGTGTGCAGAAAGTGATGACCATTAGCACTGATAAAGCTGTGAGCCCCGCCAACCTGTACGGTGCCACCAAACTCGCGGCGGAAAAGTTGACCGTCCAAAGTAACGCCTACGCGGCGGGTACGGCCACCCGCTATTCGTGCGTCCGATACGGGAATGTGGTCGGCTCGCGTGGCTCAGTGGTACCTCTCTTCCTCAAACAGCGTGAAAGCGGCACTGTCACGATCACGGATGACCGCATGACCCGCTTCTGGCTCTCGCTTGAGCAGGGAGTCCGCTTTGTGATCGAGTGCATCGAACAAATGGAAGGTGGCGAAGTCTTCGTGCCCAAGATTCCCAGCACAAAAGTCATTGACCTTGCCAGAGCTATTGTGCCGCATGCGACTATAAATATCATTGGTATTCGCCCCGGCGAAAAACTGCATGAAGACCTTATCTCTGATGACGAAGCTCGTCATACCATTGAGCTCGAGAAGATGTATGTCATTCAACCCGCCGAGGCAATCTGGTTCGGTTATTCATGGAAGGAAAAGGGCAAACTCCTTCCCGATGAGTATCATTATTCCAGCGATAACAACACTGAATGGCTCGACCTCAATGGCATCAAGGAATTCGTCGCACCGTTTGAGGAATTGTTCAAACAAGGGAAGTTGGAAGGATAATTTCCCATGCCTCTCTCCCATTAAGAGAGGGCAGGGTAAGGGCGAATATGAAACTTCTCATCACCGGCGCAAGCGGACTACTTGGAATCAACCTCGCCATGGAAGCCATGCGCGCGCATGAAGTCATTGGCGTGGACCGCGGCAAGTTGAAGTCCGCGCCGTTTCAGGTGCTCCAGGCGGATCTGTTTCACAGGGACGCGCTTGATTCCGTTCTCGATTCTGCCCAACCCGATGCTCTGATCAATTGTGCCGCGCTTGCAAATCTTGAAGAGTGTGAGGAACATCCAGACCGCGCCCGAATTCTGAATGCAGAGATACCCGGCCAACTGGCGCATGCCTGTGCACAACGAAACATAAGCTTTATCCACCTTTCCACCGACGCGGTCTTCGATGGGACAAAGGCAAGTTCATATACGGAAGATGATGAGCCGAATCCGCAAGGCATCTATTCACAGAGTAAACTCGCTGGTGAGCGCGCTGTGCAGCAAGCCAACCCTCAAGCCGTCATTGCACGTGTCAACTTTTTTGGCTGGAGTCTCACTAACAGTCGCAGCCTCGGTGAATTCTTTGTCAAGAACCTGAGCGCCGAAAGACATGTCAATGGTTTCACGGATGTCATTTTTTGCCCGATGCTTGTCAACCATACTGCCCGCCTCCTGCTGGATATGCTCGAAAAAAAACTGAGCGGCTTGTATCATGTTGTTGGCGCGCAGCCCATGAGCAAATATCAGTTCGGGCTCGAGATCGCGCGAAAGTTCGGGCTGAATGAAAGCCTCATTTCCCCGAAATCAGTTGAAGGGTCTGGTTTGACTGCAAAGCGTTCCCACAATTTATGGCTTTCCATCCACAAGTTATCCACAGATTTGGGTGGCGAAATCCCCAATTTTTCCACCGGTTTGGACGAGTTTTATACACAGCACCAGCAGGGTTATCCACAGAAAATCAGGGGTTATCAACAGTAGCTCCCGTTTGAAGCGTGACCAGCCACAGTTTATCCACAGGAATTCCACATGAAAAACCTACTCAAACTTGAAGAATTATCCCTATTGGGCCTCGCGCTCTTTCTTTTTTCCGGATTGGACTACGGATGGGGCTGGTACGCCCTTTTGTTTTTGACTCCCGACCTGAGCATGATGGGCTATCTGGCAAACCCCCGCCTCGGCGCGTGGACGTATAACCTGATTCACCACAAAGGGCTGGCGGTGGCACTTTATGTTTTGGGCTCCCTACTTTCTACTCCCTGGCTGATGTTCGCAGGGACTCTCCTGCTGGGGCACTCCAGCTTCGACCGTATCTTTGGTTACGGCTTGAAACACGAAGACGCGTTCCAGAATACGCATTTGGGGAGGATTGGGAGGTAGCTAATATGACAAAGCTAGCAATTCTCTCTGATATTCACGCTAATCTTCCTGCTCTCGAAGCAGTTATGGAAGATCTCTCTACATTCAAAGTTGACTATGTAATAGTTGCTGGCGATGTCATAAATCTCGGACCTTTCACACAACAGGCAGTCCGACGGGTTGTTGAAAACAATTGGGCAGTTATTCGGGGAAATGGAGAACTCTTTCTTTTAGATTATGGAACACCTCGTGCGCCCAGTGAGTGGAATGACCCTGTTGAGTTTCCAGTTCCACCTTGGCTAAATCGCCAGTTGGATGGTAATTGGAAAAACACAATTGCTACATGGGCAGACACACTTACTTTGCGTTTTTCCGATGCGCCATCTATTCGTATTGTTCATGGCACGCCGCAAAGCCATTGGGATTCGCTTTATCCTACCTTGACAGATGAAAAAATTGCGGAGTTTCTTGCAGATGTAGAAGAAAATACGATAATTGCTGGACATACACATTTACCTATGGATAAGCAATCAGGAAGATGGCATCTATTGAATCCTGGCTCTGTAGGTGTTCCACTAGATGGACAATTTACTGCCAGCTATATGTTGCTTAATGGTGATGAAAGAGGTTGGCAGCCTACTTTCAGGCGTGTAGCCTTTGACTATGAACCAATATTTAGAGAATTTGAACGCTTAGGCTTTGTTGAAGAATGCGGAGTTATTGGGGAACTATGTATAGAAGTTTTCAAAACAGCCCGTCCGCAATTTGGGTTTCTTGGCTGGAGAAAGCGCCATTATCCCAATGAGCCACTAAGCACGGAATTGCTTACAGAGTATTTCAACAAATGCCATTGGTCGGAATATGCAAGTAAAGCCTATCACATTAATATGTGATTTAGATACAACACAAGGTGACAATCACCTGTGACGAACTCGAGTAAAACATCCATGCACAACCATGCCCCTTCCGATTATGTTTGTCCATTCTGTTTGCTGGTTCAAAGCAAGGAAAGCGCTGAAAATCAGCTTGCACAAACAGACATTGTTTTCCAGTCCGCTGATGTAACTGCGTTTATGGCAACCAGAAAATATCCCAGCAATCAAGGTCACGTGCTTGTCGTTCCGAATGAACACTTTGAAAATATCTATGACCTGCCTTTGGCTCTTTCATCAAAAATCCATACGCTTAGTAGAGATATTGCAATGGCAATGAAGGCAGAATATTGCTGTGACGGAATCATGCTCCGTCAACATAACGAACCCGCAGGCGATCAAAACATCTGGCATTATCACTTGCATGTTATCCCACGCTACCAGAACGATGATTTTCATAATGCACAAAAAAGTCCGTTTGAAATAGATGAGCGTGCTCCATATGCTCAAAAGTTAAGGAATTGGTTTAGCAGGTCTGAAAACGCTTATGACTCTTGAACTCCTCAAATCCAAAACAGGACGAACCCTCATCGAGTCGCATCGCGGTGTGGAAGGCGACGTGCCCGAAAATTCGTGGTCCGCGATCAAACTCGGTCACGAGTTAGGCGCTGACCTGATCGAAGTGGATGTTCAAATGAGCCGGGATGGTGTCCCATTTTTGCGCCACAATTACCAACTGCCCGATGGACGCTGGTGTCATGACGTGGCTTGGAATGAATTGAAGGGACTCAAAATCGAAGGCGAATCTTTGCCTCTGCTTGAAGATGTCCTTGTTTGGGCACGGGATGCAGGCGTGATCTTATCTTTGGATATTAAAAGCCTATTCAGCCCGGCTAGTGATTTGATACAAGCAGTGATTCGCGCGTTGGAACGGACAAATACCAAGGATAAGGTATTGTTGCTGTTCATGGATCATGCCGAATTGTTCCAGACGAAACTAGCTTATCCTGAACTGACTGTCCGCGCCCTGGTGAGCGGGCGGCTGATGAATTATCGTGATTATTTGCAAAGCATACAAGCAGATTGTGTGAGTCTTATGTATGGTATGTTCCGCCTGGAGGACATAGCAGAGATTCATTCGGCGGGCGTTTCAGTAGTTCTCGGCGGTTTATGGAATCCAGATACAGACCTGTTCCGTTCAGTGGATGTTGATATATTTAATTATGGGAATCCTGCTGAAGCCAGGAAGATTTTGAATCATAAGTAACAGGAAATTATGAATACATTAGATTTGATCACGCCAGAAATAAAACATGAACTGATCGGTTTTACCCAAAGCCTGATACGAATCAAAAGCATGTCTGGGCAGGAGGAGGAAATCATCCGGTTTATCGAGCAAAAGATGAAGGCACTCGGATATGATGAAGTCATCATCGATTCCATGGGAAACCTCCTCGGGCGAATTGGAAATGGCGAAAAATCCATTCTGTTCGACTCACATGTAGATACGGTGGCAGTCAACGATGAAGCAGAGTGGGATAACCCGCCATTCAGCGGCGATATTATTGATGGAAGTCTCTATGGAAGAGGTTCCGTGGATATGAAGTCCAGCGTCGCCGCCTCCGTGTATGCAGGCGCAATCGCCAAAAAAAATGGACTCGATTCTGGCAAGACAGTTTACGTCTCCTGCACTGTGTTTGAAGAGGATTGCGACGGGGAAAACTTGAAGCACTTGTTCAAAGAACTCCACCTCAAGCCAGACTACGTGGTGATTTGCGAACCATCCAATAATAAGATCGCGCTGGGTCACAAAGGGAAGGCTCAAATATCCATCAAAACACAGGGCGTCTCGGCGCATGGTTCGGCGCCTGAAAAAGGTGTCAACGCAATTTATGAAATGGCGCAAATCATACAAAGGGTTGAAAAGGTAAATGCAGAACTCATGAAGCAGAATGCTCCCAGGGGAACGTTGGTGTTGTCGAAAATTTCCAGTACCAGCGCTTCCCTCAACGCTGTCCCTTCTGAATGTGAAGTCTATTTGGATAGAAGAACAGTTCCGGGCGAGACTGAAGACGCCATCAAAAAAGAAATGGATCAGCTTATTGAAGGCAAAAAGGCTATTTGGGAAGTAGGCACGCTTCATCGCAAAAGCTGGACAGGTCTGGATATCACCTACGAGCCGTTCCATCCCGCCTGGAAAATTGACCTGCAGCATGAACTAACACAGGCATGTATCGCGGCATATAGTGAAAACTTTGGAAGCGAACCCGCTGAATATGATTTTTGGGATTTCAGCACGAACGCCGTCACGCCTGTAAGCTTGGGAATCCCAACGATCGGTTTTGGACCTGGAGAATATAAACTGGCTCACATGCGCAATGAAAATTGTAAAGTGGAGCAAATCATTGAAGCCTGTGGATTTTACACAAGACTGATTCAGAAAATATAAAATGTTACCTTGAGCAAAGCGAAGGGTCTCTACTCACCCATACGAGATTCTTCGGTCGCGACGAACGCTCCCTCAGAATGACATAACACTAATTACTGGAGAACAACATGGAAATCAAATTTGGAAACCGGACGATTGGGTTAAATCACCCAACCTATTTCATCGCTGACATCGCCGCCAACCATGATGGCGACCTGGAACGGGCGAAACTGCTCATCCACCTGGCGAAAGAGGCGGGAGCAAACGCCGCCAAATTCCAGAACTTCGATGCCCCGAAGATCGTCTCGGATTATGGTTTCAAAGCCATGAGCGGAGGGCAGGTCAGTCATCAGGCCTCATGGAAGAAATCCGTGTTTGATGTGTATAAAGGCGCGTCGATTCCGTTTGATTGGTCGATGACATTGGTGGAGGAATGTCAGGAAGTAGGCATTGATTACTTCTCATCGCCGTATGATTTCGCCGCCATCGATTTTCTCGATCAATATGTGGAAGTCTATAAAGCGGGTTCCGGCGAAATTGACTGGATCGAAGCGCTGGAGCGCATGGCGAGCAAGGGCAAGCCATTTTTTGTCGCGACGGGAGCCGCCACGATCGGTGAAGTGCAGAAGGCCGTCCATGCGATTTTGAAGATTAACAAGCAACTGGTGCTGATGCAATGCAATACGAATTACACTGCCAACCCAAATAACTATGACCATTTGCATTTGAATGTGTTGAAA
The DNA here is from genome assembly GCA_045402985.1 of Anaerolineales bacterium. Taxonomy (GTDB): domain Bacteria; phylum Chloroflexota; class Anaerolineae; order Anaerolineales; family Villigracilaceae; genus Defluviilinea. The sequence goes on along the minus strand of JAXIPJ010000179.1, from coordinate 6,877 downwards.
ACATTTGCAACCATGTTCCCGGATGTAATCCTGGGACTCTCAGACCATACGCATGCAGTTGCTCCAGTTCTCGGCGCAGTGACGTTAGGTGCGCGTGTCATCGAGCGTCACTTCACGGATAGCAACGACCGCGAAGGTCCCGATCACAAGTTCGCGATGAATCCCGAGAACTGGGCAAAGATGGTCGAAGAGACGCGTTTGCTCGAGCGGGCGCTTGGCTCCTCTGATAAGTTCATCGCCGAGAATGAAGTGCAGACCGCTGTGGTTCAACGTCGCTGTCTGCGTGCAGCGCGCGACATCAAAACTGGCGAAGTCTTCACCCGCGACATGATCGATGTCCTGCGCCCGGCAACTCCCGGCGCAATCAAACCAGACCAAATTGAAAATGTGCTTGGCACGAAGGCTTTAACTGATATGCCACTTGGCAAAGACCTGCGCTGGACAGATTTGGGCGCGGCGTAATTTCTAAACACAAAGGCTACGAAGTATACAAAGTTTTTGATCCCTCACGGTGAATTCTTCGTGGCCTTTGGGTACTTCGTGTTTAAATTTCTTCATGAAGATTCTTTATTTCTCAAGAAACTATACCCCACACGATCATCGCTTTTTGTCTTCATTATCCAAGACACAGCATGAGATTTTTTATTTAAAGCTCGAGGCAAACCAGCGCCAAGTGGAAGATCGTTCTGTACCTTCCAACGTTCAACAAGTGCTGTGGGCAGGCGGGCAACGCGAGTTTCGCTGGCGCGACCTCCCGCGTCTGACGCTAGACTTTCGTCGTTTGACCAAAGAGATCAAGCCTGACCTGATCCACGCGGGACCCATCCAGAACTGTGCGTTCATTGCTGCGCTAAGTGGATTTCGTCCCATTCTGACGATGTGCTGGGGATATGATCTCGCGCAGGATGCAGAACGTAACTCATGGATGAAATGGGTGACACGGTATACATTGAAACGAAGTGCATATTTCACCAGCGACGCGCAGTTCACACGAGATAAGGCTGTTGCGTTTGGAATGGATCCAGTGAAGACGATTATTTTCCCCTGGGGTGTGGATATTGAACATTTCACCCAAAAGACGTTCAAACGTTCAAACGTTCAAACGTTGACACTATTCTGCAATCGCACCTGGGAATCGATCTATGGTGTAGATGTTCTGGCAAAGGCATTTGTCAAAGTCGCGGCAAGCAACCCAAATGTCAATCTTGTTTTATTGGGGGGAGGTTCACAGGGCGCGCGCATTCGTCAGATCCTGATGAACGGCGGCGTGCTGGATCGAGTCCATTTTGGCGGGCAGGTTACTTATAATGATCTGCCGCGCTGGTATCAAATGGCGGATATTTACATCTCACCATCGCATGTGGATGGCTCGTCGGTTTCGTTGATGGAAGCGTTGGCAAGTGGATTGCCGTGTCTGGTATCGGATATCCAAGGCAACAAGGAATGGATCAGTGAAGGTGAGAATGGCTGGCTATTCTGTGATGGTAATGCAGATGATCTGGCCGGGAAGATTTTACAGGCAATCAAGGAGCGTAGATCGTTTAAAAAAATTGGTGAGGCCGCGCGTGCGACTGCGGAAAAAAAGGCGGACTGGAAAAAGAATTTTGGTAAACTTCTCGAGGCGTATGAGAAGGCGATGTCACTATGAGGCAGAATGTTGACTTTTGAAAATTTAGTTGAAGAATTTCGAGAACTGGGCATGATGAAGGGTGTTGTGCTGTTCATCCACAGTTCTTATAAGTCCTTCGGTGGCGTCGAAGGCGGACCGCAAACTGTAATAAATGCGTTGCTCGATGTGATCGGTTCGAATGGCACGCTCATCATGCCGACCTTTAATTATGACTTTCTCAAAGGCGCGCCCTGGGATATTCGTAATACACCTTCGCAAATGGGTATCCTGACTGAGCTTGTACGGACAGATTCGCGCGCCAAACGTATGCATCATGCGATCTATTCGATGTCTGCAATTGGCAAACTTGCAGATGAAATTGCGGCGCATCGTTCGGAGGATTGTTTTGGTGAAACAACGATCTTCAAAAAATTTCGCGATTGGGATGCGAAAATTCTGATTTTGGGTCTGGCTTATAGCAAGAGCATCACATTTTTGCATCACTGTGAGCAAGCAGCAGGCGTGGACTATCGTTTTCTGAAGGAGTTCAAGGGAACGGCGATCGACGCGCAGGGCAAATCGCACGAAGAAACATATACAATGTTCGTGCGCAATGTTGAGATGGGCGTGGTGCTGGACTTTGAACCCATCGGCGCGTTGCTGGATAGCCAGGTGGTGACGCGGCGAAGGATCGGTGAAGCAGATGTGCGCCTGATGAAATGCAAAGATGTTTTCCGCGTAGCCGTCAAGGCGCTGAAGGAACACAAAGGACCTGGACTTACGTACATCATCGAGACTCCCGAGCGTGCCAAAGATTGGGTGCCGCCCATGAAGCCCATTACATCATTGAAAGATGTATTGGCGGAGATCATGCCTCTGCATCGCACGCTCGCCTCAGACGGAACCGACGTGGCGCTCGACATCATTAGATCTTACCTCCCCGAAACTGCAGGCTACAAAATCGAGACATACGAACCACTCAAGCCCGTCTGGACGTGGTACGTTCCCGAACGTTATGTTGTTCACGAAGCGTATCTTGAAACGGAGGATGGACAACGCATTATAGATTTCAAAGATAATCCGCTGCATATCGTCTCATATTCTTTACCCATTGACAAAACCCTCACCTGGGATGAGTTGGAGCCGCATCTTTATTTCAATGAAAAATATCCAAACGCAGTGCCGTGGCAGTTCAAATATTATGAACGCGATTGGGGATTCTGCCTGCCGAAGACTGTTTTTGATACTTTGCCGCGCGACCGAGGGTATCACGCGGTCATCAATTCGGAATTTATTACCGACCCCGCGCAGGGATTCAAAGTGTCGACGGCGGTCGTTCACCCGCAAGGTGGAGCGAATCCGTTGGCAGGCGAAATGTTGATCATGGCCCACGTCTGCCATCCGAATCAGGCCAATGACGACGCTGCGGGTGTGGTGACAGCCATTGAGGTCGCGCGGCGACTCGCTGCCAGGCCCCTCCCGCCGGGTTCAATGAGCATCCGCTTCTGGTTCGGGCCCGAGACAATTGGTTCCATTGCCTATCTCGCCCATCACGAGGATTTGATTCCCCACTTACGCGGCGGCATCTTTATTGAGATGACCGGCAACGACAACACGATCGCGCTTCAGCACACGCGCCAGTATGATGATATGCTGGACAGAGTTGGTCAGTTTGTGCTGCGCAGGCGCGGTGCGGAATTCCGTGAGGGCAAATTTGCCGAGATCATCGCAAACGACGAACGCGTACTCAACGGTCCGGGTGTGAACGTGCCGTGCCTTTCCATCAGCCGCTTTCCATATCCTGAATATCACACCACCGAGGATAACCTGTCCATCATCCATGAAGAGAAATTACAGGAAGCCGCAGACATTATCGAAGAGACCATCCGCGTTTATGCCAGCAACTATATTGCGAAGCGCACTTTCCGGGGTCCTGTTTTTCTGAGTGGCAACGGCCTGTGGGTGGACTGGCGCGACAATTGGGATCTGAACCGCGCCATCGAAAAGATCATGATGCGCTTCGAAGGTGAGCACACGGTCTTCGATATTGCCGAGCAGGTGGGTCTTGATTATTGGATGGTTCGTGAATACGTCGAAAAATTCCGTGCAAAGGGATTTGTGACTCCTTTACCGATTCCCTCACAGGCTCAGACTGCGTAAGTCGGATTGCCAATCCGACCTGCTACTATGAAACCAAGAGTTATCGCCATCATTCAGGGACGCATGAGTTCGTCCCGTTTGCCAGGGAAGATACTGGCAGACATTGCCGGGCAACCCATGCTGCAACGCGTCTTCACGCGGACCTCGCGGGCTGTCTCCGTTACCGAAACAATTTTCGCCACAACAACAGACTCATCCGATGACCCCGTCGCCGAATATTGCGAGTTCAGCGGAATCCCCTTTAAGCGTGGCAGTCAATTTGACGTGCTTGACCGTTACTATCAAGCCGCGAAAGGTGTGAAAGCGAATGTAGTTGTTCGCATCACAGCAGATTGTCCTGTCATTGATCCTGCGCTGATTGATGATGTTGTGAATACATTACTCAATGATGAATACGATTTTGTCTGCAACCGCCTGCCTCCACCATGGACTCGCACCTATCCCATTGGCTTGGATGTGGAAGCTTGTACATTCAAAGTGTTGAAGAAAACATGGAAAGAAGCCAAAGAACCACAACACCGCGAACATGCCATGCCTTATTTTTACGAAGGTGTGAAGCTTGCAGCCGTCAGCCGTCAGCTTTCAGAAGGTGTATCACCGCGTAGTTTTAGAATCGCTTTGTTGAATCACACCACCGACTTCGGCGACTACCGCTGGACAGTGGATACCCCCGAAGACCTGGAATTCATACGACAGGTCTATTCACACTTCAACGGCCGCGATGATTTTTCGTGGAAGGAAGTCTTGGATCTTGTCCACGATGAACCTGAGTTGATGAAGATAAATTCAGATGTAATACATAAGACCTTGAAAGATATTGATAAACGTGCACTAAAATGATGTCATTGCGAGGAGCGTCCTTGTTCTTTGCGACGACACTTGCGCCGCACTGCGATTGGTGCAGTGCAGGTGAGCAATCTCCTCTTTAATTGAGGATTGCTTCGCCAAAGAGCGGCTCGCAATGACATGATCTGTACTGAAATTATGCCTCTCATCACACTATTCTCCGCCCCTAAACCTTTCACAGATTCTCACATTGCGACGATCCAGCGCAACGCGATCAAATCCTGGACTCTGCTCCCCGATGTCGAAGTCATTTTGCTCGGCGAAGAGACGGGTCTCGTCGATGCCGCGCGTGAACTGGGCGTGAAGCATTTGCCCAACGTGGCGCGCAACGAATCTCGCACGCCGCTGATCTCATCCATGTTTCAACTGGCTCGTGAAAACAGCAACAGCGACCTGCTCTGCATCATCAACGCGGATATCATTCTCATGGCCGATTTTGTCGAGGCAGCACGCATAATATATTCCGGTGGTCGAGTAGCCGGAGGCGTATCGAGACCACAACGTGAAAAATTTGTCCTACTCAGTCAGCGCTGGGATCTGGATGTAATTCAACCCATCGAATTTACCGAAGGCTGGGAAACGCGTCTTCGCGAGCAAGTCAAAGCGAGTGGTCAACTCCACCGTCCCGCTGGAAGCGACCTCTTCCTTTTTCCGCGTTCCTCTTTCCGCGATGTCCCAGATTTTGCAATTGGCCGCGCAGGCTGGGATAACTGGATGATCTACAAAGCTCGCAAGGAAAATTGGCCCGTGATCGACGGCACACCATCATTTATGATCGTGCATCAGAACCATGATTACGGTCACCTGCCTGGCGGAAAGCCCCATTACGAACACCCGGACACCAACGAAAATATTCGCCTCGCAGGTGGGACAGCTGCAGTTCGTTACACGATCCTGGATTCAACACATCAACTCGCGGATGGCAAACTTATGCGCCCACCAATCTCCCGTCTGCGTTTCACGCGCGGTGTGGAATTGTTTCTGCGTGCCATCTTTTTCTTCCTGCCCGAAGATATGATTGAGAATATCGCGCGCCCGAAGAGATGGAAGAAGCGAATACAAAAATTATTCAAATAACAAAAACACTCGCTGGTTGAGTAGCACCGTGCTTGTTGGGGCGTATCGAAACCAGCATTTTTAAGTAAATATAAAATTTTTAGGTAAGTAGTGGTTTCGATACGGGCTTCGCCCTACTCAACCACCGGAGTAAGATGATCAGATGCGCAAAGGCCAAAACCCCGCCAAATTTGTCAAAGACGTAGCCCGCCCTGAGCGGATCACTGTCGCGTTGCTCAATTACATTCCCTTCCTAAGCGGATTCTATACGGAGACATTGGATGTTTTGAAAGTGTGTTTGGAATCCATGCGTAAGGATGCTGGGCTGCCATTTGACTTAATGGTCTTCGACAACGGCTCCTGCCCCGAAGTGCGCGAGTTTCTTGTCAAAGAAAAGGAAGAGGGACGAATCCAGTATTTGATCCTCTCCGAGAAGAACATGGGCAAGGGCGGCGCATGGAATGTGATGCTGGCAGGTGCGCCGGGTGAGGTCATCACCTACACCGATGCGGACGTTTTATTCTCCCCGAATTGGCTTTCGCGCTCTGTGGAAATCCTCGAAACCTTCCCGAATGTTGGCATGGTGACTGCACGTCCGTTTCGCACGCCGCGTGAATTTTATGAAACCACGCTCAAATGGGCGAAGGACAATGCTCAGCTTGAAGATGGCCAATTCATACCATGGGAAACTTTCCTTGAATTCAATTTGTCTCTGGGGCAGACTGAAGAAGAGAATCGCAAAGTCTACGAAGAGACTAGAGACTGGAGAATAACCATGTCATTGCGAGGAGAGCGTTCGTCTCGACGAAGCAATCCCCCAATAAATGAGGAGACTGCTTCGCAAAGTGCGCTCGCAGCGACATCTGATGAGATTGTTGCCTTTGCAGGCGCGTCTCACTGGCAGTTCAGCGCCTACAAGTCCACGCTTCAGCAATTCCTACCTTTTGAAATGGACAAGCCCATGGGTCAGGTTCGCCAACTGGACAAACGCATGAATGACGCAGGCTTGTTGCGTCTGATGGTTCCTGATCCACTGGCGATGAATATGTCCAACACACTGGGATATTTGCGCGGAGAGTTGAAGGGTAGAGAAAAGAAGACGAAGCGGGTTTCATTTGGAAAGCGTGTACTGGAGTTTGGCCCTATCAAGAAAATTTTGCTGGCAATTTACAACAAGATTTTTAGAATTTATTATGAATAGAAAAT
>JAXIPJ010000165.1:0-21293 GCA_045402985.1 Anaerolineales bacterium | reverse complement strand
CATACAAACTGCCCACATCAAAAACGACCCTGTCTTCGCTTGTGTTAGACTTCATCTTGACCTTCCTCGGTATGCTTTGTGCGCTTACACAAAAGCATATCCGAAGAAGGTCTTTTCTTTTATGACTTTAAGAAAGCCCTGAACCAACGGTGAAACCGCTTGTCTAACCCGAAAATGCGTGCTATAATGCGCAGTCGCTCAAAAAAAGTAATTATCCCCACGTAAGGAAGAAAGATAATGGCAGACATCATAAAGGCTCTCGAAGCCAAGGTAAACGAAAAAATTCCTACACTTGCCGCCGGAGATACCGTCAGTGTGCATGTGAAGATCAAGGAAGGCGAGCGCGAGCGTATTCAGGAGTTCAAGGGATTGGTCATACGCCTGCGCAAGGGTGGTACTGAATCGTCCCTCACTGTTCGCCGCATGGCCTCTAATGGCATTGGTGTGGAACGCACTTTCCTGCTTCGCTCCCCACGTATTGATAAGGTCGTGGTCGAACGTCACAGTCAGGTGCGCCGCGCACAGCTTTATTTCATGCGCAGCCGCACTGGCAAATCTGCCCGCCTCAAACAAAAGTTTGACTAGCATGTAGGCTCAGATAGGACCTCAAAGGATTTGAATCCTTTGAGGTCTTTTTGATTTACAATATTGCCATGAAACCTATCATCGGAATTACCACACATTATCAGGCGAATGAATATGGACAGACGCGTATCGTTCTGCAGCAGTCCTATGCCAGTGCTATCCTGCAGGCAGGAGGCGTACCTGTGCTGATCCCATCTCTTATCGCTGAGGACGGATGGGATGCGCTCTATTCCCGTTTAGATGGCATTCTCTTCTCTGGTGGCGGAGACATTGCCCTTGAGCATTTTCCTGATGGTGACCCGCATCCCCGCATCGCGGACGTGGAACCTGAGCGGGATTCCGTTGAATTCAAGATGCTCCACGCTGCCGCGTCTGACGGCAAGCCCTTCCTCGGCATCTGCCGCGGCTGCCAGGTGATGAATGTGGCTTTAGGCGGAACTCTTTATACTCACCTTCCAGATCAACTTCCCAACGCATTGGATCATTCCTACCCCGGCAACTTGCGGACCGTACTCGTGCACGAAGTGAAAATTGAAGAAGGCACGCGTATTGCGGACGTGTTGGGTGAGCCAATTGTCAAAGTCAACAGCCATCACCATCAGGGACTCAAAGACATCGCGCCCTCGCTTCGCGTCGCAGGCCACGCGCCCGATGGACTCGTCGAAGCCATCGAACTCCCCGACCATCCCTTTGGCCTCGCCGTGCAATGGCACCCCGAATGGCTCACATTTCAGGAGTCTACACGGAATTTGTTCAGGAAGTTTGTAGAAGCTTCTGATGAAAGGGGAAAATGAGCCTATCATCGGATGAGATAGCTTTAACTATTGCGATAATTACCTTTATAGGTGGAACATATTTAATTTTAACGGGGGCTTTAGCATTAGTACGAAGTGACATAAAGATTCCTGGATTTTATCAACTTGGTGCTTTTATTTATATTTTGTTTTATGGTAGAGATAAGCTAGATGATTTTGAGAAAGAGATGATGAATCCTAAAAAGGCCGTTAAATACGGGATCTTTTGGATATTAACTGGTGTCGCTACTTTCGTTATTGGAATGTTCTTGCTGTTTGTAAAGTAACAAAAAATCGCAAATAGGTCTTGGATCTCTTGTGGGGGGAATCATCAGATGGGTCTCTTAAGTTATACTCTCCATCATGGTATACAACTTAAACTCGCCCATCGGCATCTTCGACTCCGGCGTGGGCGGATTGTCCGTCCTGCGCGCGGTTCGGGAGCAGATGCCGAACGAGTCGATCATCTACTTCGGCGATCAGGGGCATGTGCCCTACGGCTCGCGCTCGATGGAACAGATCCAGAATTTTTCAAATGGGATCACAAATTTTCTGCTGGAGCAAAATGCAAAAATAATGGTTGTCGCCTGCAATACAGCCTCCGCCGCGGCGTTGAAATATTTGCGCGCGAAATTTCCCGATGTTCAATTCGTTGGAATGGAGCCTGCTGTCAAGCCAGCAGCGGAGCAAACACAGACAGGCAAGGTTGGAGTGCTGGCAACGCCTGCCACGTTTCAAGGCGCGCTGTATGCATCCGTGGTAGAACGCTTTGCGAATGGGGTGGAGTTACTGCAAAGCCCTTGTCACGGGCTTGTTCAGCAGATCGAACAGGGAAATTTAGAGGGCGAAGAGACGCGCAAAATTTTGGAAGATGCGCTCCTGCCCATGCTTGAAAAAAATATTGATACGGTTGTGTTGGGATGTACCCACTATCCGTTTGTGATACCGCTCATTCAACGGATCGTGGGAGCTAACGTTCGGGTGATAGATCCAGCTCCCTCAGTGGCGCGGCAGGCTGGGCGTCTGCTGGAGGCGAGGGGGATGAGGAAACAATCCCAGGCCAAGGGTGATATCAAGTTTTATACATCTGGTGATCCAGAGTTGCTTAAATCCATGTTGCCGATGTTGTTGGGAGAATCTGTCGAAGTGGAACGTGCGAGCTGGCTCGATGATTCGCACATAAAGTTAATTTCGTCCTGAGCGGAGGGCTGAGCGTCTGTTGCGAAGTCCAAAGTCGAAGGGCAGTGTCAAGTAGCCTTGCGCTTCGACTCCGGTTTTCGACGTTTGGCGTCTCAATCCTCGGCTCTGCGCGCGAGGTAAGTTACAAAGCGGCCGCAAGCATAATACCAAAGATCGCGACGATCACACCCAGATGCAAAAACAAATTACTTTGTGTGACCATATTAAGCCCGATCAAAAACGGCAAAGCGTAATTGATGATGACCAGCAGAATGCCCAACAGAGGTAAAAGTCCTTTGCGATGCGCGAAAAAATCAGATGCCCGATCAACCAGCCTTGAAAGCCGTTTCATAATTCTTCCTCTTCTTCAGATTCATGATGATTTTCGGGGACCTGCCAGCCACTGTACTGCGCCAGCAAACGCCCGGGGATGCGACCCTGCATGAGCACGCCACCGCGCCCATGTTCGATGCGTTCGACATGCCCGGCCTCATGGAACAAAGAGATCAAAGCGCCCTGTTTATATGGAAGGCGCACATGGATCGGTGCATACGTTTCGTATAACTCTTCCTGGATGACTTTCAGGAGATCAGAAATCCCACTTCCTTTCAAGCTGGAGATGGTCACTGCCTTCGAATGGCGACTCACTGCATCCTTCGCGGACTCAGGGTCGCGTAGCAGGTCTGCTTTGTTGAGCGCGGTCAGAACGGGGATGTGTTCCGCGCCGAGTTCATCCAGAGTCTGCTGTACAGCGTTGAATTGGTTCAGCGCGTTGGGATGCGAAATATCCACGACATGTAAAAGCAGGTCAGCTTCAACGATCTCTTCAAGCGTGGCATGAAAGGATTCGATCAATGCTGTCGGCAATTTTTGTATGAAGCCAACCGTGTCGGTAATCAGTGCCTGGTAGCCACCGGGCAATTCCACCCGACGCGTTGTGGGGTCAAGTGTGGCAAAGAGCTGATCAGCCACGTATACTTCCGATTTTGCCAGTCGATTGAGCAGGGTAGACTTGCCCGCGTTTGTATATCCTACGAGAGCTACAGTTGGGATGCGCGATCGCTTGCGTTGAGCGCGATATCTCATGCGATGCGCGCGCACTTTTTCCAGTTCCGTTTTCAGATGCGCGATGCGCTTGCGGATGGCGCGTTTGTCCAATTCCAATTGCGTTTCACCCGGGCCGCGTAGGCCCACGCCGCCGGTCGCACCTGAGCGTCCGCCGCCGCCGCCAGCCTGCCGCTCAAGGTGAGTCCATTGACCAGTGAGGCGCGGCAGATAATAATCATATTGAGCGAGTTCCACCTGCAGCATGCCTTCGCTGGTATGCGCGTGTTGCGCGAAGATATCTAGGATCAGCGCAGTCCGATCCACAACGCGCACGTTTTTCCCCATTATCTCCTGCAACTCGCGTTGGTGGCGTGGAGAGAGTTCATCGTCAAAGATGATCACCTGCGATATTGTTTCTTCGACAAGGAGTCGTAACTCCTCCACTTTGCCAGGGCCGATATAAGTCTTGACGTGCGGGCGATCCAGTTTTTGCGTCAGTTCACCGACAACTTCAAGGCCGGATGTATCTGCCAGGAGGGCAAGTTCTGCCAGCGAATCTTCAAGTGGCAGAAATGATTTCTGCTGGAATAGTTCCACGCCGACGAGGAATGCACGTTCACGCGGCAGGATGGTGGGTTTGGGGGCTCGTTTTGTCATATTGTTTTTTGATTCTGAACTCAGATAACTTCCTGTCTTATGGCGGGAGCAAGCTGCCAAACTTCAGAGTTCTACTGTGGCTTCCTTTCGAGTGTGTCAAATAATTTCTTCATTTCAACATCAGGAGTATCCACGCGGGCCGGAACAAGGATATGGAATGTGGAACCGGGGCACCTGAATTCATCAAAGCCTTCAGATTCAACCCAGATCGAGCCGCCATGAGCTTCGAGAATGCCGCGCGCGATTGGTAAGCCCAGGCCCGGACCGCCGCCTTTGAACTTTGTCTTGCCACTGGAGTGCAGTTCCACGCGCCCGAGTTGCCCAAATTTTTCAAAGATCATTGCCTGGTTTTCAGCCGATATGCCGATGCCAGTATCCGCCACGATCACTTCGATGAAGCCGGGCAATTTCCTGCCGTCAACGGTAATTTTTCCGCCATCTGGCGTGTACTTGATGGCGTTGCTGATCACGTTTTGTATCGCCTGCATCAAACGGTTTGCGTCGGCATAGATCCACTGTTTGCTTCCATCGAATTCCAGCATGTCAAGTTTCAATTTTCGGTTGGCTAGTACACTGGCCACCTCCAATTCTATTGCACTGATCGTATGCGCGATCTGGATAGGTTGAAAGTTGAGTGTGAGCAGTTGATTGTCAATTAATGAGACATCTATCATATCGTCCACGATGGAGCGCAGGCGATTGATGCCCGTGTTCATGCCTGCAAGAAGACCCTCCAGGTTCGTGGCTCTTTTGTCGCGCATCAAGTCATCCATCATGGACGCGTAACCTTCGATGAGCGTGATTGGTGTCTTGAGTTCATGCGCCGCAACCGAGATGAAAGCAGATTTGCTTTTGTCCACGCGTTCCATGCGTTTCTGCACCTTTTCCATCTCGCTGGAGATGTGCGCCACGCGCGTTTCCATTTCGTAACGTGCCACCACTTCAAGACCATATGTATATATCGGGATGACAGACGCTAGCAGATCGAGCGTTTGTTGCTTGGTCAACGACTCACGCGACACTTGAATGGTCAACGCGATCATGCGGTTGATCAGGAACGAGACGTGATAAAGCCCTTCTTCAAGATCCGTCTCTGTAGATGATTTTGCCCAATCCAGCAGGATGGGGTCCATCCAGGCAGGGTCGCCCGTCGTCACAGATTGCTCGAGCAGTTCGAAGAAGCGTTCCAGTTGCTCCACAAAGCCAGCCCGCACCTCCATGCCGCGCGCCAATTCCTGCCCGACGCGTGTGATCCACGCGGGACGGATCTTTGCGAGCGCTTTTTGGATGGGTGTTACAGCGGTTTTCTTTTGCATATTTTCCGTAGAGCACGCTTTCGGCGTCACCTACGATGCCATTTTATCAGGATTGGGGGCTTTGTTGTGTGACCCAGGTCCATAAAGTTTTGCCCACAATTTCCAGGCTCTCCGCAGAAACCTTATCTGCTGTATCTTGTATGGTGTGCCAGTACGGATAGTCAAAATCGATGATGTCGATGGCGGGCAAGCCCGCCTCCAGGAAAGGCGTGTGGTCATCAAGCATTGAATGCTTGAATTCGGGGATAAACTTGCCTTCATATCCCAGACTTTTGGCTGTGTTCCAAATTTCGTCCATCAGTTCGGGGTTTGAGTTACGTTCCTTGTAAATGTTCAGATCTGCATCGCCGATCATATCCACGATCACCACTGCGCGCGGCTGCAAGGAATTGTTGTTCACAAATTCGCGCGAGCCAAGGATCCAATCCCAACCTTCAATGTTGCCATTATCCTCCGCGTCGAAAAAGACCAGCCAAATCGGAGCACTTTCCTCAGGCAGGCTGCGTGCCAGTTCAAGCAGAACAGCCACACCCGATGCGCCATCATTTGCGCCCGGCACAGGCTGTGAATGATTTGCAGCATCAGCATCGCTATCCGCGAACATACGTGAGTCGTAATGCGCACCGAAAATGATCTGCGGACTCTCGTCACTTCTTTTTGCAACGATATTTTGGATGGGATGCCCGAGGGCTTCGGATTCCTGGACCTCCACCTGCCAGCCCGCCTTGACGAGTTCATCCCGCATCCACTCCTGGATTTTGGCATGTCCCTCGGTTCCAGGCACGCGCGGCCCGAACGAGACTTGGGTCTGCACGTCCGCGTAAGCGCGTTGCCCGTCGAACGAAACGGAATCAATTGTCGGCTGGGAACGAAACGAGAACGCATACCATCCGATGGCGCTGAGGAAGAGGAGTCCAATAATTGACAAGTAAAGCGCGATGGATCTATTCGTCATATGATTTCTACAGACTCGCTGTCCGGTCAGTTAACAAGAAGTTGCTGGACTCCAGAATCATAAGCTCTAAATCGGCAAGGGCGCGATCTGCATAAGCTTGACCGCGCTCGCGTTTGGGAATTTTCGATTCGAGAGATGGGAAGATACCGAAATTTGCTTTCATCGGCTGGAAGTCTTTCAAATCTGCATGTGTGACATAATGACAAAGCGCGCCGAGCATGGTGGTTTGTGGAAGCGTGATAGGTTCCTCATGGTGGTGCAAGCGCACGGCGTTAATGCCAGCCAGCAAGCCTGTGGCGATATTGCCCATATATCCCTCGACTCCGGTAATTTGCCCGGCGAAGAAAAGATCAGAGCGTTGCCTGTGTTGAAGTGTGGGACGAAGAAGTTTCGGTGATGCTATAAATGTATTCCGATGCATTTGCCCATAACGCAGGAACTCCGCGTTCTCAAGACCCGGGATGAGCCGCAGCACGCGCTTCTGTTCGGGAAACTTGAGGTTGGTTTGGAAACCGACGAGATTATAAAGACTGCCCGCCAGATTATCCTGCCGCAATTGCACGACTGCGTACGGACGTTTGCCTGTGCGCGCGTCGCGAAGCCCAACTGGGCGCATGGGGCCAAACGCCAGTGAATCAACGCCGCGCTCGGCAATGATCTCGACCGGCAGACATCCCTCAAAGAAATGCCCGGCTTTTACGCCGCTTTTGATCGCATCTTCGAACGCGCGCAATTCAATCCGTTGGGCCTGTAATAGCGCTTCGACAAAGGTGTAATATTCCTCCCTTGTGAATGGGCAGTTGATGTAATCGCCTTTATCTTGCTCGCCTTTGTCGTAGCGAGAGGCGCGGAAGGCGATCTTCATGTTGATAGATTCAGCGTGGACGATCGGTGCAATGGCGTCGAAAAAGAAGAGGTGTTCTTCACTACTCAACGCCGCAATGGAGGTTGACAGCGCGGGAGAGGTAAGAGGTCCGCTGGCGATGATGGCAGGCGAATCAGGTATCTGCTTAATTTCCTGGCGGGCGATCTCGATATTGGGATGATCTTCGATACGTTTGGTGACGATCCGCGAGAAAAGTTCGCGGTCCACGGCCAGCGCGCCGCCCGCCGGTAGAGAGGCGGATTCCGCGCATTCAAGGAGCATGCAGCCGAGCATCCGCATTTCGTTTTTCAGCAAGCCTGAGGCGCGGTCAGCGAGGTTCGAACCGAGAGAATTCGAACAAACGAGTTCAGCCAGGTCGTGAGTCTGATGCGCTCCAGTTTGGAGGCTGGGTCGCATTTCGAAGAGTCGCACTTTAAGTCCGCGTTGGGCGGCCTGGTATGCGGCTTCACTTCCCGCCAGCCCGCCGCCAATTACGATTAGGTCAGTCATGAATCTGATTCTACCATTGTCAATTGGAAATCATTTTGCTCAATCTGCTCCAGCCGAGGTTCCCAGAGGTGTAATCCACGTCAACGCTGGGGGCTATTTAAGGTTGTATAATTAAAGCACGATGCGAGTTCAGACTACACTCGAAACTCAATTAAAGGAAGCCAGCCAGTTGACGAGCACGGCCTGGGCCGCGCTGGTTGAGCGTGAAGCGGGCAAGTGGCGCGTGCTTTCTCATTTTCACCTAGGCAAGAAAACACAGCCAGCTCTGGTAAAGTTTCTGAGCAAATCAGAAGTGGACACATGGCTGTGCGGTGCATTGAGTGGTGGACAAAGCCGGTCGGTTTCATTGCCGGACTCGAGCACTTTGGATGCCGCACGCTTGTATGCATTTCCTTTGGCTGGAGTTTCGCGCGTGGTGGTGGCAGGGGCAGATCAATTGACGAATGAATTTCAGCGGCTCTGGCGTTTGGTTGTTTCGGGAATACAGACGGAAGCGACTCCAGCCGATATCGCGGCTTCATCCTCAGTTGCAGCTTCCTTGTTGATCCCGGATCTGAATTCGGAAAGCCCATACGATCTGCCGCGCGCGCTGGATCGGGCGCTAACGTCATTTGTGCGCCTCGTTTCAGTCCAGGGCGCCTGGCTCGCGGTGCGCCGCGGTGATTCTCTCGAAGTGCACGCACAGTGGAATGCGCCCACATGCGCAGACCTGGTGCTTTCCATTGATGCGCATACTTTATTCCGCCGTATGAACCGCAACCTTACACCCATGGTGGTTCACCGAGGCGACCCGCTATGGTCTGAAATCCCTCACAAGGGCCTGAAATCAAATACACGTCTGTGGACTTGCGTGCCGCTGGTTATTGGCCAGCGCTTGATAGGCACAGTCGTACTCTGGCGAACGAGCGAATTTAAAGGCGATGAATGGAACCGCATGATAGACCTTGCCACGCAGGTGGCGCCCGCGATTGAAACGATCATTACTTTTGCTGAGATGTCCGGGCACCTGCTGCGCCTTGCCATGTTAAATGATTTTGCGATCACTGTTTCCTCCGGGCGCAATCTCGATCAGATTGCGCGTCGTATGTTTGCGTTGCTGGCGCGCGCATTTGGGACCGAATTGATCATCTTGTATTTGCTCTCATCAGACAACCGTTTATTGAATGAATATCGCACGCACGATGGAAATATGACCTCCACAGTGCGAAGTGTGGAGGAGCACAAGATCGCTCCTTTGCTGGTGAAAGGTCAAAAAGTTCGCCTGGGAGAAGCTCCGGTTGATGTAAATTTGCCTTTGTATGACAAGGCATTGTCAGGTTTGTATGTGCCTCTGCGTTTCAGAGGAGAGATTATTGGCGTTTTGTGTGTGGAAAGCCTCAGGAGCAATGCCTTCAATCTTTATGATGAAAGTCTGATGGTGGTGATCGCGAGTCATCTTGCCAGTTTGGCAGACTATACACGTCTGCGTGAAGAAGCCGAAGGACGTGCCCGCAACCTGGGGCTGATCCATGAGGTGGTTCAACAAGTGGTTGGTCTCACTGATCCGCGCGAAGTGGCAGTCATTACTTCAGACTTGCTGGCTCGTTACTTCGCTTATGAACTGGCGGCGGTGTTCATCGCCGATGAAAAAGGAAATCTCACAATTGGCGGGTTTGGTGGCACGAGCCCAAATGTCGTCAAGCGCGCCATGAAATCATTTGAGTATCCCGTGATGGGCGGCATCACGGGTCACGTTTTTGGGACTGGCGAGAGTATGATGGTCAATGATGTGTTGCAGGAAAAACGCTATCGTTCGATTAAGGGTTGGCAGGCAGGGTCTGAAATGTGTGTGGCTATCCGTGAAGGGGATGGAATCATCGGCATTATTGATGTGGAGAGTAGTTCACGCAACGCGTTCACGCATAATGACTTTATCGCACTTGAATCGCTGGCAGGTATTCTTGCCAGCGTCATCACCAGTGCAGATCAATATCAAAGATTGCAGGTGACCATTAGTCAGTTGCGTTCCACACAAGTGGAATTACGCGCCCGCATGGAGGCCCAGCGCTCGGCGGAAAATCGACTTATTCAAGCCGCCAAACTTGCAGCGGTCGGTGAAATGGCGGCGGGCATTGCTCACGAGTTGAATAATCCATTAACTTCCGTGACCGGCTTCGCCGAACTGGTGCTGGAGGATATGCCCGAAGGAAGTGAAAGCCGCAAAGACCTGGAAACTGTGATGCGTGAAGCATTGCGAGCCCGGGATGTTGTACGCCGCCTGCTGGACTTTGCCCGCCAGAGTGAGAGCACACGCTCACGCGCCTCACTCAATGAAGTTGTTGAAGATGTCGTTGCGCTTAGCAAACATCTGATTCACACAAGTGGGATAGAATTGAAACTTGATCTTGAAAAAAACCTTCCCTGGGCTTCCATGGATGCGAATCAAATGAAGCAGGTACTGTTAAATCTTGTTCACAATGCATTGCAGGCCATGCCCGATGGGGGAGAAATGGAAATCATTACTTCCAACGCCACCCGTCTCAACCGGGATTGGGTGATCGTTTCAGTGCAGGACACGGGTGTGGGAATCCCTCAACTGGAGCAGGCCCGCATCTTTGAACCATTTTATACAACAAAAGGAAACCAAGGTGGAACAGGTTTGGGGCTCTCGGTCACCTATGGAATTATTACTGATCATGGTGGGCAAATTGAGGTTGTGAGCCAGCCAGGAACAGGATCGAAATTCACCGTCTGGTTGCCGTTGTAAAATAACACTCCCTTTATCGAGAGTATTTATATGGAATCAATTTCAGTTCTCGTGGTAGATGATGAAGCCGGTATCGCATTATTGTGCAATCGTATCCTCAGCCGCGCGGACTATCAGGTCACGTCACTGACTGACCCACGCGAAGCGATCGAGCATCTTCAGCAGAAGCATGTTGATTTGCTGCTGGTTGATATCCGCATGCCGGAAGTGGATGGCTTCGATGTCATATCCCGCGCGCAGTTGGTGCAACCGGATATTGCCGTATTGGTCATGACTGGTTTTGGAACCGTTGAGACAGCCATCCGCGCGTTGCGGCAGGGCGTGGATGGTTTATTGCTCAAGCCTTTCCAAAAAAGTGATGAACTCGTCCAGGCCGTCAGGCAGGCGCTAATGGATAACCAACGCAAGCGCGATACTGCGCGGGTGCAGGCTTTGCGTCCCTTGTTCAATGTGACCGAAACGCTGTTTGCTGAAACAGATCGAAGCAAATTGCTGAACATGATCATCGCCGCCATCTCCAGCCATCTCCATTGCTCGAATGTCGCTTATTTTCAGGTTGAAGATGGGGTTGTATCCGTGATTGCACAACGTGGCAGGGCCTTACCAGTGGACGAAGATAATTTCGCGGCACAACTCGTCAGCCGCGTGGATGCAGATGGGGACCCAATTGTGATCCATGCAACGGGTCCGGGTGAGGAGGACACGCAGTCGCTTCTTTCCACGCTCGGGCTGGGCTCAGCGATCCTGATTCCTGTCGCGCGTTCCAATCTGCACAGCGTATTATTCGCCGCGCGCGACGCACAGAGCACAGGTGGTACAGAGCGTGCCTTCCGCGGCGCAGACCTGGAGATGTTCTTTGTGCTGGCCCGTCAGGCAGTTGTTGCGATGGAGAACGCAGGCCTTTATGCAGATCTGCGCAATTACGTCCGGCGGGTGGAAGATTCACAGGAGGCGTTACTGCGTGCGGAAAAGATGGCAGCCGCCGGACGGCTAACTGCATCCATTGCCCATGAGGTAAATAATCCATTGCAATCAGTGCAGAACTGTCTGCACCTTGCCGGGCGTGAGGATGTACCTGCCGAAAAACGGAAGGAATATTTTGATCTGGCAAAGAACGAACTGGACCGCTTGATGAAAACAATGCAACGTATGCTTGATTTTTACCGCCCAGGCGCGGTGAAAATTGAGCAGGTGGATGTGCTTGAGTTACTGGGTCATGTACTAAGCCTCACATCCCAACAATTGGGCCAGCGTCATATAGAAATAAAGACAGACTTGCCTAAATCTTTGCCGGCAATTTATGTGGTGAGCAGCCAGATCCAGCAGATATTCTTCAACTTGATCTTGAATTCGCTGGATGCGATGCCCGGTGGCGGTGACTTGAATATCAGTGCGCGGGCGCTTGATCAGGGCGTCGAAATAATCTTTCAGGATAGCGGTCCGGGAATCCCGGAGGATCAGCGCAACAATATCTTTGAACCATTCTTCAGTACAAAGGAAGGCGGCACTGGCCTGGGGCTGACAGTGAGTTACAATATCGTCACCGCACATGGTGGCACACTTGATATATTAGATCGCCAGGAACCTGGTGCCTGCTTCCGATTATTCCTTCCCATTGGAGATAAACAATGAAGTCAAACATTCTAGTTGTAGATGATGAACCTGTTGCACGCCAGTCGCTTTCTGACATTTTGCGCCTCGAAGGATATATCGTAAATTCGGTGCCCAACGGGCAAGCCGCAGTGGAATATGTCCGCACGCACCCTGTGGAATTAATGGTTGTTGATCTACGCATGCCAGGCATGGATGGGCTGGAAGTGGTGCAGGTGGTTAACCAGGTTTCACCAGAGACCGAAGTAATATTGTTGACTGCGTTTGGTACAACTGAGTCTGCTATTCAGGCATTGCGTTTACGCATTCATGACTATTTGCTTAAGCCTGTCCCGCCTGCGCAAGTGGTGAATAGTGTCAAGAAAGGGTTAACGCGGCGTGAAGCGCGCCTGAAAATGCGCGGTGGAACTGCAACTGCTGATGTGGACGAAGGTCTGGCAGAGTTTTCTTTGAAGGATGGCACGCACATAGATCTCTCCCGAAGGCAGGTTCGTAAAAAAGATCAGATCATCCACCTGACTCCGGCAGAGGGACGTTTACTACGCGTGCTGATAGAAAACCCCGGCCGCGTCTATTCGCACCGAGAACTGGTTCTGTTGGTACAGGGATATGACACGTCTCAGCGTGAAGCTCCTGAAATTTTACGTCCATTGGTGAGCAGGCTGCGTCACAAACTGGATGCGTTCCCTGCGCTTTCAGATCGCATCGTGAGTGTGCGCGGCACAGGATATTTATATGAGGGAGATAAGTAGATCCGACCGTAATAATAAGTAAGTCACCTTATTATAGATAACACAGGATATGATGAATTAGATCATGTCCTGTTTGTTTTAAATGAAGTATATTGTCGAGATTGAAATTAATGCTTATAGAAATCGTCAGGGAAATCAGGAGGCTGCAGCCAGCTTAGCAACCCGTGTGGGTGAGTCGGTGGATGCGGAGCAGGTTTCTCCAATAACACTAACAGAAGGCTCACGCCTAAACATGCCACGCCAACCCATTGAATGTTGGTCAGCGTTTCTTTGAGCAACAAATGGCTGAACAAGATGGCGACAATCAATTCACCGAGTCCCAAGAGCGCAGTCTGCATTCCACCAATATGTTTAATTCCCAAAAAAAGCATTAATCGCGAGAAAAATGTAACAATAGTTAACCCAAACACAGGCCACCACGGAGCGTTTCCCGTTGGCACGCTTCGGTCAAAGATGAAATAAGCGGATATGACGATGACGCTCATTGAGATCAATGTATACAGAGTCACGGTTGGGGCTGGCACATCATACAGAACTCTTTGATTAATGGGGATGTGAGCAGCATAGAATCCCGCGGCAATAATCATGTATGTTACACCCAGCAGGTCAATTGTCCCTATGCCAGCCCAAGTGAGTAGGGCGGCAGAGATGCACGCAATAACGATGCGGACAATGGTGAGCCGTGAGAGAGGCTGTCGATCAAGAACCAGCCAAGCAGCTACAAAGAAGGGATATAGAGAATAAAGCATTTGTGCAACGCTGGCATTTAACTTGCTTAGACCCACATAATAAAAGAGTGAACCAATCCCATTTATGCCGCCTGCAAGTGCACACCCAAGCAAACCAGTACCGTAAATGTACAGGTACTTCCGATTGAAGAGTGCCATGATTACGAACAGTAATAACGCTGCCGCCCCTGTACGCAGTGCCACGACTGCATACGGAGAGAAGTGATCTCCACCCATTGCCGCCTTACCAAAGACAGGTGCGAGTCCTAAAAAGAAAGCCGAGATGAGCGCGGCGTTGATTCCTGCCAGGTGAATTTTGTGCATAGTAATGTGACTTGGATATATTAAAACACAACGACGGGTAATGGTAATGCCCGTCGTTGTGATTTAAGTTGGGGGCATCATCCCCGATGTGAAGATCATTGTCAACGAATAAGCGAACGCACTTCTTCAAGGAATTCATCATTCAGAAAATCACCTTTCTGCATCAACGATTGGATCTGTCCTTGTAACCGTGCCTTTTCATCAACGGTAAGTTCCTTGGCTGTCGCGACGATCACTGGGATGTTTGCTGTGTCTGGTTTGCCCCGTAATGCATCCAATACTGCGAATCCGTCCACTTCGGGCATCATCAGGTCGAGGATCACAAGATCAGGATGCTCTTTGTTCACGATTTCTATCGCTTCCCGTCCATCTGTTGCCTCAAAAATTTCAAAATCGCCCTGCGACTGGAGAATGCGTCGGATGAGGCGACGCGCCTCGGGGCTGTCATCCACCACTACTATGCGGGGGAAGCGGTTCGGAGTCACGTTGTTTAATGCGGAGAGTAGGCCTTCCTGCGGAGTCGTTGATTGCTCTGCCCTTGGGAGCAGGTTCACATCGCGGGTCCAGTTTTCGCCGAAGAGGAATTGTTCAGCCGGAAGGGTGTGCCCTGTGCAGTTAACGACGACGGTTTCAGATGATTTTATGATGCCCGCCCGTACCAGTTTGAACAAACCTGCAAATGCCGCACCCGAGGCTGGTTCCGCCGAAATACCTTCCATCTTGGCGAGGACATGCATCGCCCGAAAGGAATCTTCATCGCTGACACTTTCAAATATTCCGTGCGTCTCATTAACCTGGCTGCGCAGCATTGTATATGTCCGTCCGGGGTCGCCCGTTGCGAGTGTTTCTATGCGGGTTTTTGGTGAAAGCACGGGCTCGGCTTTTTCCAGGCCCTTCTTCCAACTCTCGACCATGGGAGCACAGCCTTCCGCTTGAATAACTGCGATAGCCGGAATCCGATCAATGAGTCCCAGTTTTCTCAATTCTTGAAAACCCTTGTAAACTCCAAGTGGACCCATCCCGCCACTGACTGCCTGGACGTACCAATCAGGCGTTCGCCACTTGGGCGAATCTTCTGTGGCGCCTGGTGGAGAACCCTGGTGCATGGTTAACTGTTCTGCGATCTCAAAGGCGAGAGTTTTCATGGCTTCTACCGCGGTAACTGTCCGCGCGCCCATATCCTGATATAGCCCGCGTTGGCGCGCAAATTCCGCGGCGACAATTTTTGCCTGATCATAAGACCCTGTGATCTTAACAACTTGGCTGCCATACAAAGCGATCTCGCGCATCTTGACCCCTGGAACGAGGCTGGTGACGAAGGCCCAGAGCTTGATGCCCGCCCGGGCTGCGTAGGCGGAAAGCGCGATGGCCACGTTGCCGGTGGAGGCCGCCACCATTTCTGTGACGCCACCTTCTTTTAGTGCAGCGATGGTCACAGCTGCCTGTCGATCCTTAAACGACGAGGTGGGCCCTTGTCGTTCATCCTTGATGAACAAATTTGGCAAGCCCAGCATCATTCCCAGGTTCGCCGCTTGAATGAGAGGCGTGCCACCTTCACCAAGCCTCAGGGTAGGGTTAGGCTTGTTTATCGGTAACAATTCAATATAACGCCATAGATCGAAGGGGCGCTTACTGAGCTCGGATGGAAAAGTTTTCGCTACATCTGTGAGATCATATTCGGCTTCGCGCCACTGACTGTTGCATTGCGGGCAGTGCATGGAACTCGGGTTGAAGGGCGCAGAGTATCCGCAATCCATGCACCTGATTACAAATGACATATAGGAACGTTCCCTTTTGATTTTTGAATATTCTTGCAAGGATGCACATGCAATCCCATGTAAGAGAGAAGGCCGCCGCAGTGCGCCAATTGTACCTGCACTTTCTTGGGAGGCAAGGCAGAGTTACAGGCCTAACCCTAAGCGTTAATAGTTCCTGGACAAAAATTGACCAGGGAACGTTTTTAAGGTCCGATCCGCTTTAGCGCTTCTTCGATGCTTGAAATCAGCTGCCCATCATTGAGTGAGCCTTTGTCAATGAGGCGCTGTCCGAAGTCGCTTAATTGTTTTTGCTGTTCATTAGTGAGGCCACCACCGCTTACTACCAATACCGGTATGTCGCGCAGCATAGGATGATCACGCAGACTCTCCAGAATGGTGAAGCCATCCATATCAGGCATGAAGATGTCCAGGATGATGGCGTGCGGTGCTTTTTCATTAATTGCTTCCCAACCTCTACGTCCGCCTTGAACGAGAACTGGTTTATACCGGCCCTGTTCACTAAGTATTTTCCCCATTAGTCGCAGGTCATTGAGGTCGTCATCAATTACCAGTACTTCATGAATTTCGCCGTTCTTGTTTAAGCGGTCCAGTGCATGGACAAGATCCTCCTCCAGGATGGGCTTGACGAGATAGTCTGCCGCACCGAGGCTGAATCCCTTGTCGGCCTTTTCCGTGATGGAGCAGATCACAACAGGATACTCCCGTGTAGCGGGGTCAGATTTGAGTGTGTTGAGAACTGCCCATCCATCCAGGCCGGGCATCATGATGTCAAGCGTCACTGCAAAGGGTTTGATCTCCAGGATGCGTTCTTTGGCTTTGGAGGGGTCTGTAAGTGGTACAACATGATAGCCTTGAGGATTGAGGTAACGTTCATACAAGCCAATGACCTGCGGGTCATCGTCAATGGCGAGGATGATTTTCTTACCTGCAGGAATTTCCTCCTGAGGCTGGTGATAAAGAGGCAAAGTGAACCAGAAGGTTGATCCTTTTTCATTTTGGCTGTGAACGCCGATGCGTCCGTTCTGCAATTGCACCAGGTTCGCGCAGATGGAGAGTCCCAATCCCGATCCGCCGCTCTTGCGGGTTGCTGAGCCGTCCACTTGTGAGAAGGCTTTGAACAATTTCTCCTGGTCATCTGTTGAAATGCCAGGCCCGGTATCTATAACATTGATCAGGGCCTCCAGTTTTCCCGTTGGACCTCTTTGCACGCGGGTCTCAACGGTGATCGAGCCTTCATCCGTGAACTTCGATGCGTTGGAGATCAGGTTAAGCAGCACCTGGCGGACGCGCATCGTATCACCCCGTACAGCTGGCATATCTGTTGGAATGCGTTGTAGCAGATGGATTGGTTTTTCTTTGATGAGACCCTTTGCAGTGGACATTACGCTGGTGGTCATTTCAGCAAGGTGAACTTCTTCAAAGTTCAGTTCCATCTTACCCGCTTCGATGCGTGCCAGGTCGAGCACGTCATTGATTAATCCCAGCAAGTGCTGGCCAGAGTTATAGATTGCGGTCAGGTCCTGTTGTTGCATGTCGCTTACAGGTCCGTCGATGCCCTTGAGAATCACGCGTGAGAAACCGATTATTGAGTTCAGCGGTGTTCGCAGTTCATGGCTCATGTTTGCAAGGAACTGACTCTTCAGCTGGTCAACTTCACGCAGGTCTTGAATGAGTTGTTGCGAGAGTTCATAGGAACGGGCGTTATCAATGGCGACCGCCACCTGGTCTGCAAGCGATTGCAATACTGTAATATCGTCGTTTGTGAACGCGTTGGTTTGTGTGGATTGAATGTCGATCACACCGACGATGCGCGTCCCGATGCGCAGTGGAATTGCAACTTCGGAGAGCGTGTCGAGCAGTAGAGGGTTTGGATGAAAAAGCGGTTGATGCTGTACATTACTGACAAGCATGGATTCGCCACTCTCAGCCACTTTACCAACGATTGAATTAAAACCTTTTACAACAGAATGTCTTTGGGCTTTCATCTTCTCACCGGCTTCTCCTGTAGCTTCACGGAGAATGACATTGAAGCCGGTCTCTTCAGTGATGTAGATGGCAGCGAAGTAAAAGCCGAATCGTTCACTGATCAGGCTAACAGTCCGCGTGAAGATTGAATTCAAGTCCAATGTGGATGTGACGATACGGCCAATTTCCGAAGACACGGCCAGATATTGGTTCTGGCGCCGGATTGCTTCCTCTGCTTCTTTCTGCGCGGTCACATCATCATAGATGCCCAGAATACCATCCACCTGGCCTCTGGTATTCAATAATGGTACCTTGCTCGTGCGCACCCATGTAATTCTTCCATCACCGGATCCGTGAGGTTCCTCAAAATTCAACTTGGGTTGTTGACTTTCCATGACGGCCCTATCGTCGCTTTGATAGAGTTGCGCTTGTTCAGTCCAGGTCATATCGAAGTCATTTTTGCCGATAAGCTCCTCCGGCGACTTCAAACCTGCGTCAAGCGCAAATGCCTGGTTGCTCCCGATGAAGTTGAGGTCGTGATCCTTCCAGAAAACGCGTGATGGGATCGTATCAAGAACCTGGCGCAACATTTGCCGGGAAGCCGCGAGGGCTTCTTCTGAAAGTTTGCGGTCTGTTATATCGCGCGCCACCCAGAAGACTTGGTCTTCCGTCAGTTTAGAGACACTGGCGACGAACCAGAAGCGTTGTCCACTGAGTGTGAGAGGATATTCGATGTTCACGTTTTCTTCGCCTGCCAGTACTTTATTTATGGTTGCCATGAATGGCTCGTGCAAATCTTTTGGAAGAACTTCATGGATCAATTTGCCGACCATTTCTTGCGGTGGGCGGAAAAGCAGCGAGGGATTGGTGGGCGCAATGCGCGCATAACGCCCATCCTTGTCGTACACGATTACCACGTCCTGCATGGACGAGAATAGGGCGCGCAGATCAGTCTCGGACTTGGCCAGTGCGTCCTGGTTGCGGGCGCGATCCAGGGCCGCTATAGTGATCTGACCAAAGAGGCGCAGGGTGAAAATATCCTCCTCAGGCCAGCTTCGTTGATGGCGGACCGAATCCAAACCTACAAAACCGACCAATTGATTTTGCAATACGACTGGCGCGCACATGATCGATTGAATGTGTTCCCGCAGGTATTCTTCCTTATCTATTGCAGCCTCCTCCGGCATGTCAATAACGCTTTCAACCACGAAAGGCTCCATGCGATTGAGGGATTTCATCATATATGGGAGGGTATCGCGCGGAATGTTGCGAAAGTCGTCAATATAAGATTCTATACCCGCCTGCCTCCATTCATGCGAGTTATCCATCGTGAGGCCGTCTTCATTGAACAGAAAAATATATGCGCGATCAATGCCGAAAAACCTTCCCAGTTTCTCCAGATTTTCCGTGATCACCCGGTTGATCAGCTCAGGGCTATCAATATTCAGAAATCTTGTAGCAATATCATTGACCAGGTTTTCGGCTTCAGCTCGGTAGCGCGCGCTCTCAAGTGCCTGTTGAGTTTCCTGGAACAGGCGCGCATTTTCGATCGCAATCGCCGTTTGCAGCGCGAGACTGGTAAGGAAATCCAATTCTGTTTGTGTGAATTCAGACCCTTCCCCATTTCGCCACACAGCCAGCAGCCCTGTCACACGATTTCCTGAAAGCACGGGAACGCCCATCAGGTGTTCGAAAGGGTCCACCCTGTCTGTTCCGGTGATCGTGATGGCATCGGGCATCTGGTCGACGTTGTTCATGATCGTGCCGATATGTTGCAGGACTACTTTTCCGAGAACGCCCTCACCTTGATTCACATAATCTTTCTTTATCTGTATCGCATCCAGCCCGACCGTCGCAACTGCCTGCCATTTCTCGCCGCGCTCAATTGGCAGGTATGCCGCCGCAGATGTTGCCTGCAATAAATCATACGCGTAGGAAGCGATTCTTTCGAGGACGATTTCCAGCTCCAACGTGGCAGAAATTTCACGACCAATTTCCGCCAGAGCAGCTGTTTCCCGCGCGCGGCGTTGCACCTCCTGGAACAGACGCGCGTTTTCCACTGCAATGGCTGCCTGGCTGGCGATTGTGTTCAAAATGTCGCGGTCATGTTGGTCATAGAGGTGCGGTCTTTCCACGCTCTGAACCGAAATTACACCTAATACGCGATCGCCAATCATCATAGGAACACCCAGCCAGCATTGCGAGGGTGTATCGTCTTCGCTGAGCGGAACGAAAGCAATTCCAAGCGTTTTCATGTGCCCAAGAACGTTTTCGGGCGCAAAGATGGGTTTCTTATTTTTAATGATATGGTCTGTAAAGCCGCGGCCAGTTACTTTGCTTGGCGCTAGATCCAG
Source organism: Anaerolineales bacterium (assembly GCA_045402985.1). Taxonomy (GTDB): domain Bacteria; phylum Chloroflexota; class Anaerolineae; order Anaerolineales; family Villigracilaceae; genus Defluviilinea. The sequence goes on along the minus strand of JAXIPJ010000165.1, from coordinate 1,127 downwards.
AAGTTGTCCTTCTTCAAAGGCAATTGGATATGACTTTTCGGCATTTTTCTCATCATACAAAGCTAGGTAAAAGTTTTTTGTATCCATCAGTCGCGAAGTGTATCTGTATATCACATCAGCGATTCCCTTTGGATCCAATTTTGTCGAAAGCTCATTTCCCATCTCATTGAGAACGGTCAGTTCCTCTGCGCGTGCCTGTGTTTCCTGGAACAGGCGCGCGTTTTCGAGAGCAAGTGAAAGTTGATCTGCCACCTGCTTTACAAGTAACTGTTCATCCTGATTCCATATGCGTTGTTCAGTATCATCCTTGACTTGCAGTGTTGCCCAGGTATTTTGCCCCGCCTGAAAGGCCAGCGTCATTATGGAATCTTCCTCAGCCATGGGGCCCACCGCCTGAACAGGTTGCCTGGCTATTTTGCCTTGCTGAATTTCAACAGACTGCAAAGCTTTTTCCGCCGGTATGCGTTTGCGGAAGGCAGGCCTTGTTTCGGCTGGCGCCTTTTCAGGTTTTACGTCTTCAAATAAGTTTTTAAGACGTTTGTCGATTGGTTTCTTCTTTGGCATATTCAATCAGCTCCTGAGCAAGGACACGATATTGTTGTGAGCCCCGGCTTGTTGGCTTATATTGTGTAATGGGCACGCCCGCAATTGGGCTTTCGCGCAGTTTTGTGTCTATTTCAATGACTGTGGTGAAGACACCCTGCCCAAATGTGGCTTGTAGTTGTTCGAAGATATTGCGATGAGTACGGTTTCTGCGATCTAATAAGGTAACGAGAATACGGTATGCAAGATTCGAATTGCTTTCCTGGCGGATGCGGCGGATGGAACCCATCATGTTCCTTAATGCATATGCAGAAAAATATTCCGCCTGGGTGGGAATGATCAACAAGTCGGCCGCTGAGAGTGCATTAAGCGTAATCGCGCCGAGAGCAGGAGGGCAATCAAGGAGGATATAGTCGTAAGGAAGCGAGCCAGCCTCAAGGGCATTATGAAGCGTTAAAAGATAATGGCTTCGCATCGGTAAAAATTGTTCCACGCTTTCTATCCGAGTATTGGATGGCACAAGGTCCAAATTTGGGACATCGGTTTTAGAAATGGCAGTACTTAAAGCTGCGTTGTCGATCAGC
>JAXIPJ010000300.1:0-8543 GCA_045402985.1 Anaerolineales bacterium | reverse complement strand
GTGACTTCTCGTAGGCTTCCTGGATCAATTGCTTGCGTTCTGCATCCGGGTCCGGCTGATCCAATCGCTTGACCCAGGCATAGTACGCCGCTCGCGAAACACCAAAAAACTTGCACATCGCTTGGAGGGGGTAGGTCCTTCTTTGGTGGTAGATCACCCGATATTGCGCTTGGCGAGCTCCTCGTTGCGCAATTCGGCTTGGACTTTTTTTAGCAAATCGTTCTCCATCCGCAGCCGCTTCAACTCATCTTGGATGCTTTCGGCTCCCTTGCGAGGACGACCGATGGGTTTCTGGAACGCATCTGTTTCATGTCGATATTGGCTGACCCAGGCTTCGACCCGCTTTTTACTGCGCAGCCCTAGCATCTTCGTAATTTCTGCACGCGTCTTCCCTGCCTCCAAAAACAGCCGCACGGCTTCCAGCTTGATCGCTAGTGCATAATGGGTGCTTCCTTTTTTGCCTGACATAACAAAAGCCTCCTGTTCTATTTTCTCACAGGAGGCCTTTCTTTTTCTTGTCTGTTTTTACGGGTTCAATTCATTCCGTGGGCCTTTTGTTTTTGAAGTCAATGGACATCTGCGACCTAATCGAGGCAAGATAAGGAATTGTCATCTGTTGTCTTACGGTCCCCATCTGGGTTGGTAATCACAGTAATCGTTATTCGTTAATCGGCGCAGATCGGTTCCATCGGTGCGGATGATGTAAATTTCGCAGCCGTGGTCATCGCCATATTTGTCAAAATAGGCGGTGAATACCACCCACTTGCCATCCGGTGAAAAGGAGGGGCCCTGACTGTTGCCTCCCGTCGGCGTGAGCTGACGGAGATTAGAGCCATCTGCGCTCAGGATATAGACTTCGCGATTCCAGGTGGGGCCCGAATAAGTGACGATAAACTGTCCATCAGGTGACCAGTCACTACGGCCACGAATTGCAGGCAGATTGGTAACTCTGCGCAATCCGCGTCCATCCCGGTTCACTGTGAATAATTGAACCGGACCATCGCGGTCTGACGCAAACAGGATCTGCTTGCTGTCTGGCGACCAGGTTGGATCCCAGCCAAGTATTTGTGAAAGCTTATCTGCATTTTCGCCGTTGCGGTCCATGACCCAGATCTGAAGTTCATTTGTGTTGGGCGAGCCGCGCGTAAATGTGATCTCTTCTCCATTGGGCGAGACTTCAGGCGCAGTCAATACACCGAGTCGATTCGTAAGCCGATCGATACTGCCATCAATAAGGTCCAGTTCATAGATCTCGTAATAATTCTGTTCGCGAAATGCTGAATAAAGGACGCTGTTTGCGTTGAGCGCGGGGGAAGCATAGTAATGGCGAAAGCCATCCTCGGTGGTCACTCTTTTATAACCTGTACCATCGGCATTCATGATGCAGATCTGGTCTGCCGCCTGCACTTTGAAAACCTGGCAGGTGAAGAAGATATGCCCGACTGGCTGGTCTGACGATGATGGAGATGGAATGGATGTTTGGCCAGGTGCGGGTGGAGCAGTTGGCATGAGCGTGGGGAAACTAAAATCAGGCGTTGCGATAGGGTCGCCTGGCACGGGTGAGGAGAACCCGGAAGGAGTCGAAGCTTGCAGTGTGCCGAGCAGGTCCGGGGTTGGGTTTGAGGCGGGGCTGAAGAGTCCGCAGCCAAGCGCGAAGACCAGCGCCATCATCCATAAAAGTTTGGTCTTAGTCATGATCCGTTTTGATTGATGCAAGATAGAATTCCTCGCCTGCCAATATCTTCGCGCCAAAACTTCCGCAATTTGGGCAAAGTATTTTTCCATCGATAGGATGATATTATTTGAAGCAGGACATGCACTGGCCCAGCTTGCGCAATTTCATCACGGTTACTAAATGGAAAGGCCTCAGGCCGGTCTATAAGCCGCATTCTGTCCATGGCGCCGAGGCGCCACTGTGCGATCATCTCTCTGGGCGGCGCGTCGCCGCGCCGCTCGGTGCGGCCTACCCGGGACTGACTCTCTCACCGCGTGAGAAAGCACATATGAAGACGAGCAGTCTCCCGCCGTCCGCAGACGGCTTCGTCCCTGCTTGGCCTTGCTCCCGGCGGGGGTTACCTGGCCATCCACATTACTGTAGATGCCGGTGGTCTTTTACACCACCTTTTCACCATCACCCCCTCATCCCTTGCGGGCTGAGGGTGGCTGTCTGTTTCTGTGGCCCTTTTATCCGGCAGGTTAACTCCTCACGGAGGGTTCCCCGCCCCGGGTGCTATCCGACGCCGTGCTCTATGGAGTGCGGACTTTCCTCGATCCCGACAACGCAGGACCGCGATCGCCCAACCGACCTGAGGCCACGTTATCATACACGCAAGGATAGAGAGCGTCAACATCATTGGCAGATTTCAAACAAAAGTTAAATAGATATAGGTTGCCAGCTTCTCGTTCAACAATTCCATCGCCCCGATTTTTACAGCTTTTGGTCAGGACGGTTTCCGCTCTCCTGACCAAAGTCATCCATTCTCCTCTCTTTTGCTGGCAGGCGCGTTTCCAAAATAAAGATTGACAGTTGAATCTACAAACGAAAATACATTGGAGATTTTCGCAAAAGACATTAAAATAGAAGTCACCCCACAGAACGGAGTCTTCGTGAGTAACTGGCCCGGAAAATACGCAATCGGTCTGACTGGCAATATAGCAACGGGTAAAAGTGTTGTGCGTCGCATGTTGGAACATCTTGGTGCATACACAATTGATGCAGATGCGCTTTCGCATCGTGTCATTGCAAAAGGCGCGCCTGGGTATCAGCCCGTTCTGGATAAGTTTGGCACATGGCTGCTGGAAAAAGATGGTCAGATCAACCGCGGCAAACTGGGGCGGCTTGTATTTGCAGATGGTCAGGCGCTGGCCGAACTTGAGGATATCATCCATCCCTATGTAGGGCAGGCGGTGGATCTGCTTGCCAAACGCGCCAGCCAGTCAGTCATTGTGGTCGAAGCGATCAAACTGCTTGAGTCAGACCTGCGCAATCTCTGCGATGCCATCTGGGTAACAGATGCACCGCAGGAAGTGCAGGTGGAACGGCTCATCCGTAAACGGGGGATGAGTCGCGAAGATGCACTGCAACGCGTACATTCACAGTCTGCACAACGGGAAAAGCTGGCCGCGGCGAAAGTGATCATCAGCAACAACGGGTCCTACGATGACCTGTGGAATCAAGTCACTGAGGCGTGGAAGAAAATAGCGCCAGCCGAAGAGATTGCTGGGCCCATCACGCAGGTGCTGCCCAAGCCTGTGGCTGGTTCGTTCTCCCTCCAACGCGGAAAGCCACGCGACTCACAGAAGATCGCAGACCTGGTGACACGCCTGAGCAAAGGCAAACGCACAATGGCCCAGGATGAAGTAATGGAAGCCTTCGGAGAGAAAGCGTTTCTGCTGCTGCAACTGGACAATGAACTGGTTGGCCTGGCGGGCTGGCAGGTCGAGAATCTCGTCGCGCGTACCACCGATCTTTATCTGGACCCCAAAGCCACAGCAGACAAGGCCCTGCCGCTCATCATGGCAGAGGTGGAGCGCGCATCCAGTGATCTACAATGTGAGGCCTCTCTTGTCTTCCCACCCATGGAACTTGTGGGTTTTGACTCCGTTTGGAAACAGGCTGGCTATGAACGCCGCTCACCTGAGGCGCTCGGCGTACAGGCCTGGACCGACGCCGCAATTGAATCCATGCCCAAAGGATCAGCTCTCTTCTTCAAACAACTTCGCACAGATCGCGTCCTCAGACCCATTTAGAAAGTGCAGGCCTCAAAAGCCTGTCTAGAGGAAATGATCCGTTAAGCGCGGGTGCGGATTATACTAGGCGGGAAGTTGTTTTTAATCAGCGGATGGACAACGTCGCAGCTACTATATCTAATCCCAGATTTACCCAGTCAGACTATACTGATTGACCAATCACCAATGGCGAATTTTTTTGATAACATCTTCTTCATATTCCAGCGCCTCAGCTGGTTAAGCCTTCTCGACATTCTGTTGGTCACGCTTATCTTCTTTGCACTTTTATATTCCCTCCGTGATACACAGGCAATGGTGCTTCTTAGAGGTGTAATATTCCTGGTCGTTGCGCTGGTGTTGCTTACCACACTGGTGGACCTGCCTGCGTTCTCATTGTTGGTCAAAAACGCATTACCAGCACTTCTGCTTGCCATCCCCGTCATCTTTGCACCTGAAATCCGCCGCGCGCTCGAACGCCTCGGACGTGCCGGAACCTTCGCTTCCACTGTAAGCCAGACTCCATATGCAGATATGAATCAAGTGATCGGTTCAGTGGTCGAAGCATCCGCGCGGCTTTCGGCACGTCAGCATGGCGCGTTGATCGTGGTTCAAAGAATGGATAGCCTTGAACAATACGCGGAAACTGGCGTGAAAATGGGCGCAGAGGTTACACCCGAATTGCTTTTGCAGATCTTCTATCCTGATACGCCACTGCATGACGGTGCAGTCATCATTGCAGATGGACATATTGTTGCCGCGGCGTGCGTCCTGCCATTATCTGCAAGCGGCATCCTTAACCGCTCGCCCGAACGACAAATGGGACTCCGCCATCGCGCCGCGCTTGGTCTCTCTGAAGTCAGTGATGCGGTGGCAATTGTCGTATCCGAACAGAGCGGCTCCATATCCATTGCACACGCCGGGCGTATGATCAGGCGCATTGACCCCAGCCGACTGGAAAACATCCTGGTCGCGTTCTTCCGTCCCGATACCACCACACCACAGCGCATCTGGCTTCAGCGTTTCTTCCCTTATCTATTTCAGCGAAAGGATAAATAACCTGATCTTGGGCAGTGAAACTCCGCCCCTGTAAAAACATCATGCGCTGGCTTGCCTCCAACATTCGTACATTCCTGCTTGCCTTAGTCCTTGGAGCTTCTGTGTGGCTGTCTGCCGTCACAGGCGCCGACCCGGACGAGGTGCGCCCCTATCCAGACCCCGTTCCACTGGAAGTGATCGGGCAGGACCCATCCCTCGTATTGACAAGCGAGATACCTTCCACCGTTGAAGTGACCTTGCGCGCGCAGCGTTCGGTTTGGGAACAATTGACCACGCAGGAAAATTCAGTCCAGGGCATATTGGATATAACTGGACTCAGCGCTGGAGAACACACACAAGCTGTTCAAATTCGGGTTGGCCCCCGCCCTTATCAAATCGTTCTCAAGACGCCAGAAACTGTTACCTTTACTCTTGAGGCCCTCGACAACCAATCGCTGCCCGTGGATGTCGTAGTGAACGGACAGCCCGCCATAGGCTATCAGGCTGGCGACGCAACCGTTGAGCCAACTCAAATTGCCATCTCGGGCCCGGCGTCCATCGTCAAACAGGCGGCGCGGGCGCGCGTCCTCGTCAACCTGGACGATGTCCGTGAAAGCATCGACGAAGCCTTCGATGTTCAGATCCTGGATGACAAGAATACACTCTTGAACGGCGTTACCATTAATCCACAATCTGCCCGTGTTATGATACCCATCAGCCCGCAGAGCGGATACCGTGATCTGGCGGTGAAAGTGGTCGTCAATGGACAAGTGGCAGCTGGTTATCGGCTGGAGAACATTTCGGTCTTTCCGCCGGTTATCACAGTTTTCGCAGAGGATCCCGAGTTGGTAAACGCCCTACCCGGCGTGGTGGATACACAACCGCTCGACCTGCAAGATGCGAAGGACAACATTTCAACCAGGCTGGCGTTGACTCTGCCTGAGAGCATCACCATCGTGGGCACCAAAACAGTGCAGGTGCAGGTGGCCATCTCACCCATTCAGACCAGCGTCACGCTTCTGAAACAACCCATCAACATCATTGGGCTTCCTGACGGGTTCGACGCGCAGATCTCGCCGCAAACTGTGGATGTGATCATCTCAGGTCCACTTCCGGTGCTTGATGCGCTCACTGCGCAGGATATCGCCGTAGCCATTGATGTTACCGGGCTGGACCTCGGCACGCATCAACTCGAACCAAAGGTGGAAGTGTTCGTTGAAAACGTATTGGAGGGATCGATACTGCCTGGCACGGTGGAAGTGGTATTATCAATACTCAGTACGCCAACACCAACCCCGTAGATTTTTTACTCCTGCCGCCGTTCTCGCGGGCAAGTTCTCAACGCCGAAGGCGGCGTTGAGGGTCAAACAGAAAAATCGGAAATCATAGATCAACCATGACCAAACCTATTGTCGCACTCGTTGGCAGACCCAACGTTGGAAAAAGCACTTTATTCAATCGTCTTGTCGGCGAGCGTCTTGCCATTGTGGACGATACCCCAGGCACAACGCGTGACCGCCTGTTCGGTGAACTGGAGTGGAATAGCCGCGCCTTCCATATTGTGGATACCGGTGGTATTGACCCAACTCACGGAGGCAAGACTCCCTTATCCATCGGGTCAGCAGATTTTATCAAGGAGATCCGCACCCAGGCAAAGGTCGCAATTGATGAATCGGATGCAATTTTATTTGTCACAGATGGAGACGCGGGTGTCACTCCGCCTGATCTGGAAGTGGCAGATATCCTTCGGCGGTCGCAGAAAAAATTGGAGAATGGATCCTTCTGGCCCCCGATCTTTGTTGTGGTCAATAAAGCGGAATCTCAGGCACGGCGGGATGCGGCGCCTCAATTCTACGAGTTGGGGCTGGGTGACCCTTATCCTGTTTCCGCGGTGCACGGGACAGGGACTGGCGATCTGCTCGACGCGTTGGTGGCCGCTTTCCCTGAGCAGAAGCAGCAGGAGGAAGATGATAGCGTCAAGATCGCGTTGGTTGGCAAACCGAATGCGGGCAAGTCGAGCCTGCTAAATAAGTTGGTTGGTGAAGAGCGCGCCATTGTCAGTCCGATTCCCGGCACGACCCGCGACGCCACCGACACAAAAATTGATGTGAACGGATTGGAAGTCACACTGATCGACACAGCAGGCATCCGCAAGCGCGGCAAGATCGAACATGGCGTGGAGCAATACAGCGTCCTGCGTTCGTTCAAAGCCATCGAGCGCGCGGACGTGGCACTGCTTATGATCGACGCGACCACGGGCATCACCGCCCAGGACGCCCACATCGCGGGCTTTATTCTCGACGAATGGAAATCGTGTGTAGTGATCGTAAACAAATGGGACGCGGTCCAAAAAGATTCCTATTCAATGGAAGATTTCACAAAAACGATCCGTCGCGATTTGAACTTCATGGATTATGTCCCCCTGCTGTTCATCTCTGCCAAGACTGGTCAACGCGTCGATCAAGTCCTGCCAATGGCATTACAAGTGCAGGAGGAACGACTGGCGCGTTTGACGACTTCCAAGCTCAATGCAGTCATTCACAAAGCACAGGACGCGCATCCACATCCCTCGCACGCGGGACGACAGATGAAGATGTACTACGGCACACAAGTCCGCAGCGATCCGCCTACATTTATGATCTATGTCAACGAGCCCAAGTTGATGCACTTTACATACTTGCGATATTTGGAAAACCAGATCCGTGAAGAGTATGGATTCTTGGGAACGCCGATCCGCATCGTGACGAAGGGAAGGAGAGAATAATAATTGGTAAGTAGTAGTGGCTGAGTAGGCGATGTTTGCCCGAAGAGGCCATATCGAGACTGGAGATTAGAGAATTGGAGATTGAGGGTCGAGAATCCCCATGAAAAAACTCGTGATCGGCTTAATCAGTTTCGTTTGGGTTGTGAATGCATGCACGCCTGCGACTCAAGCCACACCTCCCTCTGTCATTTCCAATTCAGCAACTCCAACCCCAACCGCTCCGCAGATATCGCTTTCAACACAAACACCGACTGCATCCATCACGCCCCTCCCTACCATCCCCACCTTCACACCGACATTTGACGCTTCAACGATTATCACGGTCACACCCGCGCCGAAGGCAGGGTGCCCCGAGGAAAACTCAGAAATTGTGGCAGATTTTTCAGGATCCTATCTTTATTATTCTGATGAGATTTTGACTTACTTGAACTCAGGAGGAACGTTAGCTCAGCTCGCAACAAACCAGCGCGATTCAAATTGGGGAAAAATCGTAGATTTAACGGGAGACGGTTTGAATGAAGTCGTTTTCAAGGGATTCGTAAGTTATGATGTCTTTGGCTGCAAGGATGGAAAATATCAGGATTTTCTCGACTTTGGAGGAGATTTTGACGTTGGGCTAGCAGACGTCCTAGACTTGAATAAAAATGGCATTTCTGAGCTTATTCTTTATAATATCGTCCACTATGGCTATGTTGATATATCTGTTTCTGAATGGGATGGAAACAAGTTCCGTTCGCTAATCGATATGGGAAGAGATACATCAACTGATCCAGCAATTGATTGGGTTTCTGCCACTGATGACCACAAATTGATAGATACAAATGGGGATGGGCTAAAGGAAATTGTTGTCGTGTACGATGTTAACCAACTCTGCGGCGGCTTCGGGGACTTCTGTGATGGGACGCCAGCACGTAAGCATACCACTACACTGGGATGGAACGGCCAAAACTATGTCGAGCTAAAGCAGGGAAACTATGCACCCGCGCAATATAGGTTTCAGGCGATTCAGGATGGT
>JAXIPJ010000413.1:0-27352 GCA_045402985.1 Anaerolineales bacterium | reverse complement strand
CTGCTCGATTTCGACTTCGAGCTGCTTCCCGAGAAACTTCCCCACGCCTCGCCAGATTGTGCCGACGCCAATGGGTCCCTCTGAAGTCTTATTGACCTCCAGGAACGCAGAAGACCATTTTGGGTTGTTCTCGACGTTGCTCAGAACTGCAAAGACTTCCTCGACGGGTCGGTTGATTACTGCAGTGGATTCGATTTTCAACATGTCATTCACTCCTTTCTTCTTACAGCATGTTTTGAAAACTTCACACAATCATTCTGACAAAAGAGAGCCGAATAGTCATCAGTGCATGCACGTATCTGCACACGTATTTTGGACGCGTATGAATCAAAAGCGGTCACGCTTCAAGCGTGACCGCTATCTTATACAATTGTCGTACTACTATGAGGATGTATTTCTCAGGCCGTGTTCCATCGCCCAACGGATGATTTGGGCGCGGCTGGTCAGCTCCAATTTAGACAGGATGTTGGCAACATGTTTTTCCACGGTGCGCTTGCTTAAGACCAGTTCGACGGCAATCTCGCCGTTGGTCTTGCCCTGACCGATCAACGCCACGACCTCACGTTCACGCTCGGTCAATCCACGAAAATCATCATGTGTCTTGGATGTAGGAGTAGTTGGCACCAGTGACAATGACATCGCATACTCAATGGCTTGTTCTAAGGTCTGGGAGCGCCCTTCCTGTTGTGCCTGCTCAAACTCTTGCTCCGTCAATTGCGCACGAGCTGCTGCCAGATAACGTTCATACTCCCGACCCTCGGCAAGCAGCAAAGACAGGTAAACTGACTGTCCCCTGGTGGAAGCGGCGGTCAGCAAGCGAACCGCTTCGGCCTGCATACCACGTTCCGATGCCAAAACGCCAAAGCCGATCAAACACTCGGCCAGGCCTTTGGGGTTATCCTGGCTCTTATACAACGCAACGCTCTCACAGATGAGAGCGTACGCCTGCTCGATGTCCCCTTGCTGCAAGCGGGCATGCGCCAAGGCTTGTATTACGCGCGGCTCTTCATGCGTTGCACCAAGTTCACGCAGAGCCGCCAGGGCCTCTTCGCAGAGGGCCTGAGCCAGAGCGTAGTTTTGTTCAACGTGCTCGAGATATGCAAAAAAGGACACGATCACAGCAATGTCATACGGGTCGCCCCATTTATGCGCGCCAGCCAACGCCTCCTCAGCCAGGGAACGGGCAAGCTGGTACTTGCCCAACCCAATCGCCGCCACTGCTTGTGTACCCAGCGCCATGTGCAGTTCAGCATCATCACCAACCTTCCGCAACAGCTCCACAGTTCGTTCAACGCTGATGTAAGCGGTGGCGAAATCACCAATAACGATAGCCGCCACCTGGATAGGGGCCTGGGCCAGGGCAAGCAGTTTCAAGCCCTCCTCACCTGCGGCCTCACATAGGGCTACCGCAGTCCGCTCGTGCGCTCTTGCGGCAGTCGCGTCGCCCAAGAATCCCGCGGTCATCCCGGCGTTGAAGGCGGCGGTGGCACGCAGCATGATGGGTACCTGCTCATCTGCCTGCGCCAACAGCCGCTCATACCAATTACGGCCTTCCTGTATGGAGCTGTGGCTTTGCCAGAAGACAAACAGGGATATGGCCAGTCGCAACCCAGATTCAACTTGATCACTTTCCTGCGCCCAGTTCAGAGCTGCTCGTATATTGTCCAATTCGCCATCGAGCCAGTTAAACCAAAGGTTTCGAAAAGAAGGAGTCTGTAGCTTAAGTGCGATTTCTTCGGAACGCACCACAAGCAGGTCGAGATGTCGATCGCGTAAGCGCGAAGTTTCGCCCGACTCCTCCAATTTCCCCAAAGCATACTCGCGAATCGTTTCCAAAAGCCGGTAACGAGCCTCGGCTCGGCCGCTTGTTTCTGCCATAACTAGCGACTTATCTACCAGCGATGCGAGCAGATCAAGAGTGCGCTCTTTGGCGATCTCCCCTCCGGAGCAGACACTCTCCGCTACGTCCAGTGTACATCCGGCCTCGAACACTGCCAGACGGCGTAGCAAAGTCTGCTCTTCGGGGATGAGCAAATCATAGCTCCAGTCAATCGCTGCACGCAGAGTGTGGTGATGAGATACAAGGGCCGTACGCTGTCCAGAGGTGAGGAAGGCAAAACGATTGTCGAGCCGCGCGGCAATTTGTGGGGCAGTTAATACGTTGACTCGGGCGCTCGCCAATTCCAGTGCCAATGGGATGCCGTCCAGCCGACGGCAGATTTCGACGATCGCCAACGCGTTTTCTGGCGTAATCTTGAAATGCAGAGAGATAGTCCGCGCCCGCTCGACAAACAGATGAACTGCATCATACTGCTTTAAGTCTTCAAGATCGAAAGCAGTCGCTGAGTCAAGAGAGGGCCATGCCAGGCCCTGCACCTGATAGATCAGTTCGCCCGACCAGGCAAGTGGCTGGCGGCTGGTCGCCAGGATACTCAATCCAGTGGACGCGGCCAGCAATTGTTGCGCGAGCAACGAACAGGCGCTGATCAGATGCTCACAGTTGTCCAGGATCAACAGCATCCCTTTGGGCTGTACAAAGTTCAGCAGTAACTCATTCATAGTTTGATTGGGCACAGGGTGCAGACCCAGCGTCTGCGCGACATGCTGAGGAACGAGCCCTGGCTCGCGTAGCGGTACAAGGTCTACCAGCCAGAGGCCATCCGCAAATGTGTCCCTAATATTATTTGCCACCTGGATCGCAAGCCGCGTCTTTCCGCACCCTCCTGCACCGGTGAGCGTGACGAGACGCGAAGAAGAGACCAGGCGTTCAACTTCTGCCAGTTCCCGCTCGCGCCCGATGAAACTTGTCAACTGTACGGGTAAATTGGTGAGTGTCATCTCACTCTGCTTACTACTACCGCTTGTCCACAGGATTGCTACGCTTATCTCATTAATAAGTAAACTTTTTGAAGGAATTTGCAGGCTAAAATGCAGATTTCAAATTTAGCTAATTATGCGGCACTTTGTAAATACTACCACGCTAGTGGATTTTCATGACATAGGAAGATTGTTCATTGTAACAAATGGTACATCCTGCTAGAAAAAAATGTTGTGCTGGGAATTGGTCTTGCTTGCTCCATTAAAGGCGACGCGTCGGATGAGAGGTCTCAGGAAATATTAGACAATTATCTTCTCCAGCAATTAAATCCATTCAATGAATCCGCAGAGTAAGCATAGACTCGAACCGCTAAATTTCTGCTTTGCTTGCTTCTAGATCTACATAACCCCCCAAAGCAATCACTTTTCCCATTGAATCAAACGTTAAGATAGACAAAAACCGCTCAACATCGTGTGCTGGCGGTTTCTGGGAAATTGATGCCCCTTCGTGGATCTGTTCCGAACCCCACCCTTCCCTAAAATCAGGGGAAATACGGTCCAAAAGTATTACCTTTTCAAGAATCTAATTGAAACTTAGGGAATCGTCAAGCAACTCTAATGTTTTCAAAACACAGTCCGATTAGAAGTTTCTCGGTTTAGTTATGAAAATGCCAATTTAGAAAATAAGAAGACAACACCAATCTCGCTTCCATCCCTCTGACAGTTTTGGGCAGTTTCGGCAAATATGTGGTGTGCCTCAGTTACTTTGCCTTCACGCAAAGTGAGATAACCAAAACGAGCACCCATCTCGGGATATGACTGCTGACCACCCAATTCCTCAGCCACGATCGTTATATTTTATGAGCGGGCTGTTCCTGGGGATTTTTAGCGTTGCCACCTAGGTGCGGAAGAGGAAAGAGTAATCAATTCTCTTTCAGCGCATACGCGACTGCATCATTGATCGTCATGGAATGGCAGGGCAGGTATCCACATGCAAATACTGCTGACATTCTTCGAGTGTAAACGTTCGAGTTAAGCGCGACTTCGCCAGCGCGATGATATCCTCGGTTGGCAGCACATATACGCGCACTGTGTTTTGCACCAGCGCATCCCCATCGAGGGCGCTGACCATCAAACGTGTATCGTCGGGACTGAATTGCATCCTGATATTTGTAGACGCGTTGCCGAACGGCAATTGGAGCAGCTCTTCATGAGTGTTCCAGTCCCACACTTTAAGTGGTCCTGATTCCGAGCCGACCGCCACACGGCTGCCATCATGGCTGAACCCAAAGCTGTTGACGCAAGAAGTGAATCCAGAAAGCGTGAATTTGTTTTCTCCGGTAGCCACATTCAGCACATTCACAGTTCCCAGACATGTACCTATCAGAAGGGAATTGCCATCCGGTGTGAACGCCAGGATATTAGCTTCGGGGGCAGGCCAAGTTTTGGATAAGTGACCCGTTGCCATATCCCAGATTTGCAAATTATCCGTTGTAGCCACGGCGAGCATGCTTCCATCTGGGCTGAGGGTTTCAGTCCATAGATCTCCCAATTTACTTACTGCGAAGGTATTTATTTTTTTACCCGTACGCAGGTCATACACATCTATATTCCCTTGAATAATTCCAATGACCAGCAATCTCCCATCCGGGCTGACGTCTTGACTTTGAACCCACTTGCCATTTACCATGTCTGTCACGCTGGCACAACAAGCGGTCGTCATTTCTTTTGCCTCACCACTGCTCACATCCCAAATTTTGAAAAATTCTTCATGATCAACAAAAGTGGATGTTAGTAATTTGGCTGATTGAATTATCCGTAGACCCAGGGAGGCCGAGTCAACCTGGACAATAGACGAGAGGTAATTTGAGACTTGAAGTTTATCGGTAGAGCCGCTTGTCAAGGCAGGTAGATCCCAGGATTGGACGATCCCCTGATAACCTCCTTGATCGAGCGGTAATTTGACAATGGTTGTCACGCGTGACCAATCATCGTTGACAAAAAAATTACTGCCAGGCAGCGTTAGCAAATCCCCGCCACCGGGTGAAATATCCCAGATCTTAATGGTTTCATCGGCACCAGTGGTAGCCAGGCGCAAGCCACACCACTCAAAGGCTGCGGCAGGCGGACTTACACAGCCCGGGCTCACGCTCACCTGGAAGAGCGCTCCACGGTGGCCGTTCAGCGTGAGCATTAATTTTCCGCTGGCCGCATCCCACATCTGCGCGGTACCGTCTGCCGATGCAGCCAGAATATATTTTCCGTCCGGGGTGAAAGCAAAACTGTAAAAGTAAGAGGTGTTACTTAACTCGTACAATTTTTGACCGGTGGTTGCATCCCATACCGTCGAGGTACCACCATCTCCTTGGACCTTGACGATGTATTTTCCATCGGGACTAAAGGCAAATCCTTGTGGGTAAAACCAGGTGTCAAAATTCTCCGGCAATATCAACAGGCGCTGGCGTGAAGGATAGTCCCAGACCTCCACTCTTCCTAAATTTCTATTCCCATCACTCCTTAAATCAATTGCCAGGCGCATTCCATCGGCGCTAAAGACAGCAAAATTAACCCTGAGGGGTAAATCGGGTCCACCATCAAGCCCTTTGTAAGTCCAATCTGGACTGCTGAGCGTGGAGTTCAACTGACCGGTCGTCGAGTCGAAAAATTCAATTTTCCCAGTTCCACCAAGCATTAACTGTTTATCCGGGCCGAAGTTCATACTCAACCAATCAGAACGGGCAACATCTTTGAGCGTCAACAACTTCTGTCCGGTCTGGGCATCCAGTATTGAGACTCTGACAATTTGGTCTATTCCCTCAGCGTTTGCCAGTAAGGTGCCATCTGGACTGAAAACAAGCAAAAAACCTGGAAAAGAAAACAATTCCTTTCCGGTAGCAGCATCCCACACTTTTGAGTTCTCGCTCGAGCTGACGAGACGTTTTCCATCTGGGCTGAAAGCCAAGTTATAGACTTGGCCGGTGTGTTGTGTATTTATGGTCATCAACTCACGTGAAGCTTGCACCGCCTTGTGCAGGGCATTCTCGGCTTCATGAGTATAGGCTTTATCAAGCCCAGCCAATGCCAATAAGATACTGCGCTGGGCGTCTACGTTGAGACTGAGTTCGGATTGCACTGCCAACTCGCGCGAGAATGACTGCGCGGCAGATTGGATGGCATTGTTCTCTGCGGTGGCACGACTGAGCGATTCGGCCTGGGCGGTCGCTTGCGCGTTCACAGCCTGCTCGGCATTGGCCTGTGCGCTGGCTGCATTCTGATTCGATTGCAAGCCAAATATTCCCGCCAGCACGGCAAGCACAATGGCAACCAAACCAATTGCACTGATAACACGGTTGCGCGTGCGCAAATTTTTTGCAGAGAGGGTTTGCTCTTCCGCGCGGCGTTGTTCGGTCTCAGCCAGTTTCTTTGCAGCATCCAGTTCACGCTGACGTTGCGCTTCGCGTTCCAACGCTTCGCGTTCATTAGACTCAACGGAGGCGCTCAGGAACTCATGTTCAAGTGGGTTCATTTCGTCAGCGTGCGATTGTGCCCACTCGCGTAATTGTGCGAGCCGCGCGCCGCGATAGAGCATATCAGGCTCACGCCCCGTCGTCTGCCATTCCTGCGCGGCATCGGTAAATTGCCTTTGCAGGCGCCAGCTCTCGCGATTACCTTCCCGCCAGCCGCGTAAGGTTGGCCATTCACGGATCAATGTTGAGCCAGGGGCGCGTATCCTTGACGTGGCCTGCGGCGCCGGGCAAACCGCTATACCGATGTCACGGGCCGGGGCGAAAGTCACTGGCGTTGATATCGCGTCTAATTTAATCGAGCAGGCACGCGCTCGTGCACAGGCTGAAAACCTGGATGCTCGTTTCGATGAAGGGGATGCGGAAATGCTTCCGTATGATGATGGCTCGTTCGATCTCGTCGTCAGCCTGATCGGCGCTATGTTCGCCCCTCGCCCTGAATTGGTCACCGCGGAATTGAAGCGCGTTTGCCGGCCAGGTGGAAAAATCATTCTGGGAAACTGGACTCCCACCGGGTTCGTCGGGCAAATGTTCAAGATACATGGAAAGCACGTACCACCTCCTGCGATCATGCCACCACCGGTGAAATGGGGGGATGAAGAAACTGTACGCGAGCGATTTAATGATGGGATCTCGCATCTTAAACTAAGCCGGCGCTTGTATCCTTTCCGCTATCCGTTCCCGCCCTCCGATGTAGTCGAGTTCTTCCGCACCTACTATGGACCTTCCCATAAAGCGTTCGCCGCGTTGGAGGCTGAGAAACAAGTCGCTCTGCGACGAGATCTCGAGCAACTATGGATGGAACATAACACCGCAACAGATGGAATGACTTCGATTGATTCTGAATATCTGGAAGTGGTCGCCATTCGGCAGTGAACCTAAGAATTGGTAAATCCAGAAGTCTGGCGCGATCATGACATGCGCTCACTTATCTAACCCCGCTCAAAAAGAGTGGGGTTTATCGTGCCTATTAGGGGCGATGTCGCGACCAGGGGCCGGAGTAAATTTCTAGCGTTCCAGGCCGTTCCATAATAAATAGTATACTTTCGTTGCCACGTGGGCTTTTGCGGACTTTTGTGGGCTTTTCTTCGATATTGGAGGCAGTAAGCATGACATCAGATGCAATTCAACTTCCGGATGCGCCAGGCATCCACGGTTTGAGGTTCCGGCGTTTTCGCGCGGGAGATGATTTTAATCACATGGCTACCATCACCCGTGCCTCAGCAGAAGTGGATGATACAGAACGCGCGGACACGCCTGAGGAACTGGCAAATATGTACGAGCATTTAACCAACTCTGATCCTTACACGGATATGATTTTTGCGGAAGTGGACTCGGGCGATGGCCGCGAGCCTGAGGTGATCGGTTACTCGCGCGGCGCGTGGCGAATTGAAGGCAGTGGAGCCAGCGGAGAACGCAGGTACATGTTCTTTGGCAGGATCCTGCCACACTGGCGTCGTAAAGGGATTGGCAGTGCGATGCTGCGCTGGATGGAGGGACGACTGCGCGAGATTGCCGCCGGTCACCCCGCGGAGGTCGAAAAGTATTTCATGACCCTTGCAGCGCAGGGCGAGACGGGCCTGGCGGTCATGTTGGAAAAAACAGGATATCAACCTGTGCGCTATGGCTTTGAAATGGTGCGGCCAGACCTGGAAAACATTCCCAATTATCCTGTACCCGAAGGTTTGGAAGTGCGCTCGGTGTTGCCAGAGCACTACCGGGCGATCTGGGATGCCGATACCGAGGCTTTCCGTGATCATTGGGGGTTCGTTGAGCCAAGCGAGGAGGATTACCAGGGCTGGCTGGTTGACAGGACAATCTTTCAGCCGGAGCTGTGGCAGGTTGCCTGGAATATCCCCACAACCCAGGTGGCGGGTCAGGTGCGGACGTATATTGATCACGAGCAGAACAAACTCTATGATCGCCAGCGGGGCTGGACCGAGTTCATTAGTGTGCGGCGGCCATTCCGCCGGCGTGGGCTGGCGAGGGCACTGATCGCTCAGAGCCTGCGCGTGCAGAAGCAAGCAGGGATGACCGAATCAGCACTGGGAGTGGATAGCGAGAATCTGTCCGGGGCGACGAGGGTATATGAAGATTGCGGTTTCAAGGTAGTGAAGAGGACGACAATTTACAGGAAACCGCTTATCACGACCGGTCAAAAGTAGAATACGATACAACCATAGTAGATCAAAAACCCGCCTTATTTGGGGGGTGAGATTTGTTGAGACTACGGGTTTATGATAAAGCATTGGGCTGGTCATTCAAAGTACAAGAAAACAAAGGGAGATTGCCATGAAACACAAACTGTTCACAATTGTCAGCCTTGCCATTTTATTATTCCTGCTACCGGCCTGTGGTGCCTCTGATGCTGCTATCGCAACAGCCATTGCACAGACAGAGACTGCAAAACCTACAAATACATTTACACCAGAACCCACGTCCACCCAAACACCCGAACCTACTCAAACGCTTACTCCCACCCTTGAGCCGACTCCAACACTGGCGTTACCAGATGTGGTCCAGCAGACTTATGCTGATATCGAGGTGATCCATCGACAGGATTTCGGAGATAATCTCAATCTATCTGCATTTTCGCCCATCGGGTGGAGTGCTGATGGTGAGAAGCTATATACCACAAGCGATGCCGTCCTTGAGATCAATGGGCAGAATTCAGTGGCATTCTATCAATATGAATTGATCAGCCTGAACGAGGCTGTCATCCTTCGCTTTAGATTCGCTCCACAGGCAAATTTCGCAATTGGGGTTGACGGTGCTGCACTAGGTCAACGTATTCCTGCTTTTCAGCCAGGATTTCGATCGGTTACGATGGAATTTCATAATGGCCCAATGGTATATTTTAATTCAGAGCAAAATCGTGATTCCACTCCCACTCGGTTTGAGGGTGACTTAAAACTGCTTCCCGAGGTCTGGTATATGTATACACTGGGTTTTGCTGAGGGAAAGCAATTTATTATCAAAGTTTGGGATCCAGAAAACCCCGAAAACGTCCTGGTCTATCAAGACCAGGTTGAAGATATGCGGAATATGAATATTTTCATTATGTGGGTTGACCGAAACGATATATTGCATATTGATGATTTCACCATAATCAAATTTTCCGAATTGAAGTAGCGGCGAAGCCATCGGCTTTTTATTTTATGCTCTCTGCACCGTGGACCAACATCATTCCTCCAACGCAAGTGCCACGGCTTCATCAACAGTCAACCCCTGTCCTTCGGTTGAAAGCCTGGCAAAATCAGAATCATTTAGGTGGGAATGGATAACTGCCAAATCGCGCTCAACCGAAGCCTGCTCGACAGGCGGATGAGGAAGGACCACTGATCTTCGCGCGCATCGCATCCGTCCAGGCGAAGTCCCGCGCCGAGGGGCATATTTGTCGCCGCTCCCTCAGATGACCAGTTTCGTGGTTTCTTTACACTTGATTTTCTCGATGGAGTTAGTATAATAATTAGTACACACAGGTAGTTGGAGCTGCGAAATGCGGGAGATCCGGCGTTCTGTTTCCCGTTTTTCGAATAATTATTTTCATCATCTGACATCATGTGAAGCAAACAATTTTTGAACGCTGGCTCGCACTCTTTTGAGCTTGTCTCCTGTGCTGAGACAGACCATGTCGTCCGGGCTCAGAGGTAGGATAACCTGCCCTATTCGTTTGCGTCCAATCCTGATTTTCCCCTCAGGCTAATCATTATGAGGTATGGGATGTATGGAATTGTTGTCTGGCAAGTCCAATCTGGGAGCCGGGGCCGCGAAGGCCATCTCCCCGTTTTGAGTGGGGTCTGTTATACGCTTGATCTGGTTGCCTGCTTTTGAGTTCAAATGTAAGCAAATGGGAGGCCTGTATCCATGTCGCTAGAACCGGAAGAACGCAATCCTGATCCGCAAGGGCAAAATCCAGAGTCTCCCCGGCAGGAGGTGATCGCCTCAGAGGGCGCAACCATCAACGATGTTGTCCAGGCCATTATTAGTGGGAAAGTGGAGGGGGATGTTGTCTTCGGGGACAAAATCTACCTCCGTTCTGAGGTGGAGGAACTCAACGATTATCTGGATTGGGCGGTCGCAGAGTTCGAAAACCGTATGTCTCAAATTCTGCTGGAGCCCTCGCGTCCGGGCGACCCCTTTAAATCCCTGGACTACTTCACTGCCGAAGATGCCTCCATCTTCTTTGGCCGCAAGGCTGTCACGGGGGAGCTATTTGATAAGGTGGTCGGCAATCGAATTATGATCCTGTATGGCAGGAGCGGCGCCGGTAAATCGTCCATACTCAACGCCGGCCTTTCCCCGCTGTTTCTGAGGGAGGCCCGGCTGCCGGTGTATGTGCGCATCCACCCCCTTGAGGCGAACCTGGTGCAAGAGATCAAACAAGCCATGTTCCCGCCCTCCCTTAAACCCTGGCCCAGGCTGATGGAAGAGCTTTCCCTGCATGAATTCCTGGGTCTTGCCTGTACGCATCGCAGCCGCCGCACCCGGGAACTGGTCGTGATCCTGGATCAATTCGAGGAGTTTCTGGTTTCACTGGATGTGAAGATACGCGTTCCCTTCATTGAAACCCTCCGGGATTGTTATGAAGACCGGACCCTGCCTGTGCGCTTTGTCATTTCCCTGAAACATGAAAATCTCGGGAACCTGGATGAATTCGAGAAATACATTCCCCTCATCCTTCAAAATCGGTATAGCCTGCCGCCCATGAGCGAAGCAGAGGTAAAAGAAGCCATCACCGGCCCGATACAGCAGATCAATAGAGGCATCTCCTTCGAGCCGGAATTACTGGAGGAGCTGATCAAGGAACTCGGCGGGAAAAATGTGGAACTCACCCACCTGCAGATCGTCTGCAGCCAGCTATACGACTCGCTGCCCGAGGGACAGCAGGTGATCACAACCGCCTTATATCGGGAGCTGGGCGGGGTCGATAAAATCCTGAGCACATACCTGGATAAGACCCTGGAGCCCCTCTCCGATTACAAGCACAAGGTAGCCCGCATCGTCCTGATGGAGCTGGTCGGTTCGGATGACACGAATCGCATGTTGGGCCTGCCTGATCTGAGTCGTGTTGTACCTCCCGACCCGGACGTTTTAGAGGAGGTCTTACAGTACCTGATCAACAACCGCCTGCTACGACGCGGGCTGGCGCGGGAGGAAAAAGAGTATGAGCTCTCGCATGCCTACCTGGCGCAGGAAATCTCTCACTGGATCGGAAAGGATGAGTTTGAAAACAAACGGGCACAGGATCTGCTCCGGCGGGAACTTGTGAATTGGAGTCTGTTTCGTGTCCGGATCGATCCGGAAGAACTGAATATTCTTAAGACGCACATAAAGTATCTCTCCCTCGATCAGATTGCCCGGGAAATGGTGATGTTTAGCTGTCTGGAACATGGACACGATGTAGATTTCTGGATCGAGCAGATGGAGGACAGGAATGCAGCAGCCAGGCAGGCGGCTGGTTCTCTGCTGGTCAACAAGCCCAAACGCGAACAGATCGCCGACTCATTAAAGCGAGGTCTTGCAAAGGATTTGCAGGCGGATGTTCTAGCTGTCCTCCTGCCTCTGATCAACCGTTCGAAGTCCACCCAGAAAAGCGAAGCTGCCGAAACGTTATGGTTGCTTCAGGACTGGTTGTCCCGGGAGGAACGATCCCGGATCAGGTTGGTTCTTTTCCCTGTCTGGGCACGGCGGAGTCTGCAGCACAACGCCCGCCCGCTGCTGGTGATGGCCGCCTTCGGCATTCCGCTGTTGGTCTGGTTTTTCTTTTTCTTGGAGCATCCGATCCCAGGAAAGTGGGTTGTGATTCCCGAAGGCAGTTTTGTCATGGGAATGGATGCCGCAGAAGCCAAATATGCTCGAGAGTTCTGCGTGGCGAGTGCCTCGAAGAGTTACGAGTGTGAGCAGGAGGATGTCTTGTTGCTATGGTCCGGCCGGGTTGCAGATGCCACCCTCGAAGAATATTCGATCCTGGATAACGAGGTGACGTTCGCACAATACCAGCAATGTGTGGACGGATCGAAATGTGAGGAGCTGAAAAACACCGCTGCGGCGCAGCGTGTGGTCAACCTGCCCGCGACCAATTTAACCTGGCTCCAGGCGGAAGCCTATTGTGAATGGCTGGGAGGGCGCCTCCCGACCGAGGCAGAGTGGGAAAAAGCCGCCCGGGGTCCAAAAGGAAATTATTTTCCATGGGGATCACAGGACCCTGAGGATTGGGATCCAGACCGGGCAAACATCGAGGACGAAGGACCAGGCTCCGCCAAATCCATCCTTCAATTCGCAGAAACGGATGTCAGCGTGTACGGCGTAAAAAACATGGCCGGAAATGTACAGGAATGGACGGCGACCGAATTTCGGCCTGAATTGTATCTGATGAATTTAGAGGATCAGGATTTCTCAAACATGGCTTTATCGAGCAAGCAAGCGATGGAGCGAATGGAGGAAGCTGTAGAAGAGGCTTTAAAGAATGACCCCCCCGTTGAAGCTTCGAAGTATTACCCGGTCGTGGTCCGGCGTGGCGGATCTTACGACAGTGACCGATCATCGGCGTTTGCCTCCAAACGCCAGCAGAGCACGATCGAGTACATCAGGCCGCAAATTGGCTTTCGCTGTGCCTGCCCGGCTGGCGCAGCATGCAAATCACCCTGGCACTGGCGGTGGATTTGGTTGGGCCTGGATTGACCTTAGTACGCTTATATGATTTTTTGGGCAGGCTCCTGATCTCAACAGGAATAGTACTCGGCTGTCTGTTGAGCCTGCGCTTTGCCAGAGAAAGTCTTGAGAACCGGATCGCCCAGCAGCCACGCTACCTTAGCATTGAAAGCACGCCGGTACTTCAACTCCCTCCGGCCACGCCGCTGCCGACGCTGACCCCTACGCCACTACCGACACTGACGTCCACGCCGTTGCCAACGCTGACCCCTACGCCACTACCAACGCTGACACCCACGCCGCTGCCCCTTCCGGCCACGCGCCTGTCGATCCCGGCGATCGATCTGAACGTCAGCATCCAGGAAACAGCTCCAAAGCTGCAGACATCGGCCAATGGGGAAAGCTTTTATATCTGGGATCCACCTGCGTATGCCGCCGGGCACTACAACAGCAGTGGCAACCCTGGCGAGGGCCGAAATATCGTTTTCGATGGACATAACAATACGCTGGGTGAGGTGTTCCGGAACCTCAACAAGCTCGAACCTGGCGATGAAATCATTCTCCTTACGGACACCGGCGAATTTCATTACCAGGTCCAGGAGAAAATGATTATTCCCTACGTGGGTGTGGAAGAGCAGGCGAATGCCCAGCTGCAAACCCTGACCGCACCACAATCGGCTGAAAGGTTAACCATGATCTCCTGCTGGCCGTATGCCACATTCACCAACCGCATTGTCATCATTGCGGTACCCATATCCGCTGCATCCGCTGTATCCGGTGGAGGTGGCATTGGCAACTAGCGCCTCGGCACGCGGTGCCCTGCGCAAGATACCCGCGCTGCGTTCCCTCTCCGGCCAGGAGCTGGAAGCCATACGGGACAAGCTAGTCTATCGTTCGTACAGATCCGGCGAAGTTCTGTGGCGCACGCGTGAACGGATTGGTTTTTTCGGTTTCATCCAGAGCGGTGAAATCGATATTGAGTATCGGATCGACGGCTTACTCGTACGGTCGACGAGGCTGTGTGCCGGCGATCCGCTGCCAGCGCGCAACATGCAGGGCAGAAGCGCGCACGCCACCTTGCTGGCGCGCGCAGTAACAGACGTCCGCCTTGTCTTTATGCCGGATGCTCAAATGGAAAAAATGGAGCCCTTGAGGCAGGGGCAATCCGAAAGAGTGGCGCGAGCGGCTCGATCCCGCCCGGCCGCGAAGGCTGCTAGCCGAACGTGGTTGAAAGGGGTCTGGCCCTTTTTGCTCATCATGCTGGTGGTGGGCCTGGCCCGAGCCGATATCATCCGCATTGCATCGGGGCTCTTGTACATGGCCTCCAATCACGGGGGGTACTATCCTCCTCATGATCCCCGCTCCATGAGCCTGCTCAAGGTTGCAGAACAAGTGGACCAGGGAGCCGCGTTTGCATTCAATGAGGAAGGCTATCGGTGGTTCCAGCAGGAAAGACTGCCAGATGCGGAAGCTGCTTTTGTGCAGGCCGTGGACAGGGATCCGGCCAACGCCCCGGCGCTGAACAACATGGCGATCACATATTTCACCCGGGGAGACCTCCTGCAATCTGCGCACTATCTGCAGCGGGCCGTGGAGCAGGAGCCCGACAATGCCACCGCCAGATACAATCTTGGAATTATTCTTATGCAGCAAAACGACCATGCCTGGGCCATCCGTGAATTCCG
Organism: Anaerolineales bacterium; assembly: GCA_045402985.1. Classification (GTDB taxonomy): domain Bacteria; phylum Chloroflexota; class Anaerolineae; order Anaerolineales; family Villigracilaceae; genus Defluviilinea. Next base: position 12,672 of record JAXIPJ010000413.1, on the reverse strand, counting down.
GGAGGCAGGCTTTATCGATCCAAAGGCTGTCTCCCCTCATCTGCAGCAGGCCTTCCTCTATATCCAGATCGGAGATTACGTGAATGCCGAACAGCGCGCCCGGACTGCCATCCAGCTGGATCCGTCACAGTCGTCCGCGCACCTGATGCTGTCGATCGCCCTGTACAACCAGGGCAGGTACACAGAGGCGTTGTCCTCGATAGCAGACACCTTGCAGCTTGAGCCCGGAGACCGGGTGGCCACTTTTTATCAAGCCCTTATCCTGGGACGTCTGGGACAATACGATGTTGCTCTTCCGATTCTGGAGGAACTGCTCGCAACATCGACAGATAGCCAGGAGTCCACCCGCATCTCAGCCGAGATCGAGGCGATCCATCGTACCCTGTCTGAATTGGAAGCAGCGGCACATTGAAAGGAGGAGAATGAAACTTGAGTGCAAATCTAGTGTTCACCATTATGACAAAATTTCAAAGATCTAAAAAGGAGACACTATGTTGAAAAGATTGGTACTGCTTTTTGTCGCCCTGATTGCCTTCCTGGCAAGCGCCGGCCCGGCCCTGGCGTATGTCGCACCCGTAGTGCTCTATGTGGATACAGCCTATGTGGGAACTGAAGATGGCACAGCGGAGAAACCCTACAACAGCATTACTGAGGCGGATAATGCTGGCCAGAGTGCGCCCGGTGGAGGTGTGATCATGGTCAAAAAGAATGGGGTCTATGTATATGATCACTTTGTCAATTCAGTGAGACCTGGCCAAACGGGTATCCCACTTGCCGGACCGGTCCTGTATAGCATTCTCGCCGTTCTCAGCCTGATATTGATCCTGGCCGGCTGGCAGTTCCAGCGCCGGTCACGTCGACTGCAGCACTAAAAATTGATGAAGGGCAGGATGCCTGCCCTTCATCGTCATTCGAACCCGGCAGGGTTTGCAGGGCCCAATGATTTGCGAGGCTGTGATACATCGTCATGCAAACGGGTCCGGCAGATCCTGCATGTTCATTTCCTACACTACAGGAGTCTGCATATGAATCAGGCAATTCGAGAGTTGTTTAATAATCCGTGGCTCAAGAAACTTCCCGCTCCATCACTGGTGGCGTCGGCCCTTGCGGCAATCATCCATCCGCTACTGACTGCAATCGGATTTGAATTGCCTGCAGCCATGGCTGCCCTGGCACAGGTTGGTTTCAAGATTGCCGCTGAATTGCTGCCCACTCTTATCGAAGCAGGCAAACAAGGGATCCAGGCACTGGCGGACTGGTTTGAAAAAGAGATGTCTGAAAAGCCGGAAGTCAATGAGGCTGCGGCCAGCACGATGGTCGAGCAGGCCGGGCAGGTTTCTCAAACTCTGCAGGAGACGCATCCCGATGACAAAGGCGAGATCGCCGATACCCTCCGCGAAGGTCTTGAAGCCTATGGTGGCGCAATGTCGAAAATCGCCGAGCAATACAATGCTGCCATGAAAAATGCTGCTGAACTGAATCAGTTGGTCGAACAGATGCGAAGTAAGCTTGATGAATGGGCCAGCCAAACGATCGAAGCCAAGCGCGGCAGCATGATCACGCATGTCGAGATGAGGATAAAGGGTAAAGGAGGCAAGCAGGAAATCCGTGCCGAGGATGACAGCAACATCAGCGGGGTGAAGCAGATCATCGAATAGGAAAGAATTATACTGCCATGGCCTGGCTTCCAGATTAGAGGCGATGCTTCGCCCATCGCTTCGCGGCTCGTAGTCAGGCGTGAGAATATTTTATACTGTCGACCTGTCCAGTGACACGCTCTATCCTGAACATCCGGTGAATTTAATGCTGCATGCAGGTTCGATCGCGTGTGTACCCACAGGGCAGGGCCTCTACGGCGCGGTGATGTTCGGCTTTGGCGCAGATTACCACCGTCCACGTACATCTCCAGCGCTCGTTTGCGCATACTCTCTGGGTAGCCTTAGGCTTTAGGTTCAGGCGTATACTTTCGTTGACAGTATATGCAACGATACCGTTGTGAGCCTGCCATTGTCTTGCCAGATTGATTCTGGCGTGTTGTTCGTGACAATTGGGACATTTTTTCTCTCTATTTTAGCCCAACCTTTTGAACACTCCCTGGTTATTTACGTATATCTTTGGTTTTAACATCAGTGCTATAATAAAAAGTTAACTATCTTTAAGCTTCTAAAATCTTCTATACAATAAGGTTTTTCGATGGCGGATACTAAACGTGCCTCTCAGGTTTTTCTGTGTCATGCATATGTTGACAAGCCCATTGTACAGGAGCTTTGCCATCAGCTTGCAAGGGAAGGAATTGATGCTTGGCTTGATACAAAAAAACTTATCCCTGGTCAGGGTTGGGGAATTTAATGGAAGATTTAGCTGCTTCAACCTTTGCCAGTTACCTGCCCAACCTTGTAAAGCAACAACTGGCTTTGAATCCAGGACTAATTACTTCTCCAATCAACAATCACTATCGAGCTGCGGTTCTCTTTACTGATATTTCCGGATATACGGCACTTGCCGAAAAATTATCTCAGCTTCGAGAATCAGGGGCTGAAGATTTATCCAGAATTCTCAATGACCACTTCGGGCAGTTGATCACGCTGGTTGCAGCCCACGGGGGAGATGTTATGAAATTTGCTGGAGATGCGCTCTTAGCCATCTGGCCGGTTGAAGACCAAGATGAAGGACTTTCTACGCTAACCCAGCGTGCGGCTCAGTGCGGCCTGGCGATCCAAACTGCGCTCCATAACTACCAGACATCCGATGGAACTTCTATCTCCCTTCGGATAGGAATTGCTGCCGGCGATATATCCATCATGCATCTGGGAGGAGCTTTTCAACGCTGGGAACTACTAGTAACTGGGCGCCCTCTCATTGATGTCAGTACTGCCCAACACCTGGCGAAACCAGGAGAGGTTGTTGTTTCTCCAGATACATGGGAGTTGATTTCTCCATATTTCTACGGGATGCCGATTGAACATGAAAGTGTAGGTAACAAACGCAATATTTTGTTGGGAGAGCCACGTGTTGAATTACCGTTAACTCCCCTCCCTAAAATCAATATCACCCCCGAAATAAGCCTCGGAAGCAGGGCCTACATTCCAGGAGCCATTCTCAGTCGGTTAGCTGCCGGTCAATCTGGTTGGCTTGCGGAACTCCGCCGGGTGACTGTCCTCTTCATCAATCTACCCGATCTGGATTTTGCGACTCCCTTGGAGAAAGCTCAAGAAATGATGAGCATCCTTCAAAGGACACTCTATCGTTATGAGGGTAGTATCAATAAACTCAACGTGGATGATAAGGGCACCACACTGGTGGCAGCATTGGGGTTGCCACCCATGGCGCATAGCGATGATGCGGTTCGAGCCGTGCAAGCCGTGCAAGATGTTCAAATTGAATTGCGTTCGCAGGGAGTTGGCACTGCAATTGGAATTGCATCTGGAACAGCTTTCTGCGGCTCGATTGGGATTAATGATCGGCGGGAGTACACCTTGGTTGGGGATGTCGTCAATCTAGCAGCCCGGTTGATGCAAATTGCTCAGGACAGTATTATTTGTGATCATTTTACCTATGAAGATGCCAGATCCCATCTAGATTTCGAAGCTCTTTCCCCTGTCCATGTCAAAGGAAAATCGAACCTCGTAAAAATCTATTCGCCGACCGGTAAAAAGAATCTCATTACACGCCCACAGACTGAATTAATTGGCCGTTTTAGTGAGAGAACTGTAATAGCGGATCGGCTGCAGGCACTTTTGCGGGGCGCGCCGAGAAATATTTTAGTTATGGAAGGAATTGCAGGAATTGGAAAATCCCGCTTGGTCGAGGAAATTTTTCGGCAGGCCCAAAACCTGAGTATCCGAACGCCCATAGGGAGTGGGGACGCCATCGAAAGTTCGGCTCCTTATCACGCCTGGCGACAGGTGTTTTCTCAACTATTCAATCTGGATCTGTATCCGGATTTAGAACATCGACGTAACCATGTTAGTGATTATTTGAATTCTATTTTTCGAGAACACCCTCAATCAGAACGATTATTAGGAATGGTTCCACTTTTGAATGCTATCGTGCCTCTCGATTTTCCAGAGAATGAAATCACCCAACAAATGGTCAGTGAAGTGCGGGCTGCCAATACTCGTGAATTATTGATTCAAGTCTTGAATGCCTTTGCGCAAGAAAGTCCGTTGGGGGTGGTCATCGAAGACGGACACTGGTTAGATCCAACTTCCTGGGCACTGACTTGGATGGTCAGTCAGCAAGTTCAGCCTTTGATATTGATTATTACCACACGGCCTTTTACTGAATCGGTTCCAAATGAATATACTCAAATTTTAGAAGACCCAATTACCCATCATATGGAGATCGGAGCATTATCATCTGATGATGCCTTGGCTTTGGTGTGCCAGCGACTTGGGATAAATTCTTTACCCAGGCCAGTAATTCATTTGATCCGAGAAAAGGCTGAAGGACATCCATTCTTCAGTGAAGAACTGGCTTATGCTCTACGAGATACGGGTGTGATTCTTATTAGGGATGGGAAATGTCAACTTGCCGAAGGAAGGCAGGATTTGAGCCATCTTCAATTCCCAAGCACCATTCATGGAGTCATCACCAGTCGTATTGACCATCTCACCCCCCAACAGCAACTCACTCTGAAAGTTGCCAGCGTGATTGGTCGGATTTTTGCCTACCGCACCCTTCGCGATATCCATCCATTAGAAGTGGACCGAAAAAATCTATCTGCTTATTTGGAAAGTCTCGATAGGCTGAACATTACCATTGTTGAGTCCTTGGAACCGGAACTTCTCTATATTTTCAAACATGTCATCACGCAGGAAGTGGTCTATAACCTGATGCTCTTCTCACAAAGGAAGCAGTTACACCAGGCTGTGGCTGCTTGGTACGAGTTGGAATATAAAGATGATCTCTCGGCTTCTTATTCAATCTTAGCCCATCATTGGGGTAAAGCCAATCATCCCGACAAAACAATTGTCTATTTAGAGAAAGCTGGCGAGCAAGCCCTGCATGGTTATGCTAATCAGGAGGCCATTCAATTTTTTAGTGGCGCACTTAAATTAGTAGATGAAGGTGACCCCAAAGTCGAGATCGACATGATCCGGCGTGCCTCCTGGAACCGGCAGCTCGGACAAGCGCACCATAATTTAGGGAATTTAGGAATCAGCCGAGACTATTTTTTGAAAGTTCTGCGCCTATTAAAACAGCCGGTTCCTAAAAATCAATGGGCTATGATCGGAAGCCTTGCAAAACAGGTTTTCATTCAGGTTCTATCACGGTTTGGCTTACGATTCAGAGCACCGAGACGAAGCAATAAAAAAATACTTTTGGAAGCTGCCCGTTCGTATGCGCCACTAGTTGAAAATTATTATCATGCGAATGAAACGCTCCCCCTTGTTTATGCGGTCCTCAACATGACCAATATCGCGGAAAACATAGAGCCATCTCCTGAATTATCAAAGGCTTATGCCAACATGTGTGCCATTGCCGCCACTATCCCTCTCCACTCCTTGGCTAGAACCTACAGTCAGCGAGCACGCGATTCCGCAAGAATGATCAATGACCTTTCTGCCCAAGTGTACGTGCTATTGACTGCAAGTGTATACTATCAGGGAATTGGCAATTGGGAACAGGTTGAAAAAGATGGTGCTCAGGCCAGTGAGATATCTTCCGAACTTGGGGACGTCCGTCGCTGGGGAGAGTCCCTGACCCTTTTAGGGACAGCCGCAAATTATAGAGGGCGATTTTCTCGAAGCATCGATTTGTTTAAACAGGTTTACGAATCCGCACTAAAAAACGATAATGTTCTCCAGCAAGCGTGGGCACTGTCCGGTGAGGCCTGCGCGCAGGTGCGCCTGGGGAAATTCGATGTGACCATTTCTCAGGCACAAAAAGCCTTGAACTTACTCAAGCAAACCGTGGACCGAACCGAGGAAATCCGGGCTCTAGGGTCTATGGCAGTCGCTTATCTGCGTAAAGGTCAATATCAACTTGCGCACAGGACAGCCGTTCAGGCCCGGGAATTAATTGCACTCGCGCCGCCTACGGTCTATTCTACGTTGGATGGATATGCTGGAGTGGCGGAGGTCTACCTGGAACTTTGGGAGATCGAAACGCAAACTGGGCAACACAACCTGGGTCTGACAAATATCGATTTGAAATCTGATGCCTGGAATGCCTGTAAAGCGATCGAAAAATATGCTCGTGTTTTCTCGATCGGGCAGGCCAGTTCCCTGTTATTTCGAGGGTTATATGAGTCGCTCGCAGGCAGGCAGAGCCAGGCTCAACGATCATGGAAAAAAAGCTTTGAGATCGCCGAAGGAATCGGCATGGCTTACATTCAGGGGCGCGCTCAACTTGAGATCGTCAGGCACTTGCCTCTAGACCATCCGGACAGAAATCATCAAATAGGTATTGCTGAGAAATGCTTTTCTCAAACCGGGGCTTTTTACGATTTAGAACGATTGAAAGAATTCAGGAGATCCTAATATGAAAATCGGTATCCTAGAAATTTTGGCTGATCGCGCGATCACCGTGTGGGATGATTTCGAGGGGCTTTTCGTTTCTAAACAATATGCAAACTTGACCGCACAAGCTGTTTCGGTGTGGTGCCGCCAGATGGGTCATGAAGTGTTCTATGCCACGTATTACGGTATCGGCGATCCAAAATCAAAACTTCCAAATGATCTCGACATTGTTTTTATTTCGTCCTTTACATATACTGCCCTGTTGGCGTATGCCTTAAGTAAAGCTTTCACGAAGGATGGAGCTCTCACCGTAATCGGTGGTCCACATGCAAAAGCTTTTCCCATGGATAGCCAAAGATTTTTTGATATTGTGGTCTTAGAATGTAATCGAGAACTGATTGCCGCCATCATAAAAAAAGAATTCAAATCCCCTTGCATTGTATCCAGCCCGGGGCCCTATCGAGATGTGCCATCTGTTGCGGAGCGGATGCCGGAAATCAAACGTTCCGCGTTTTTAGCGGGTCGGTGGCCTTCCCCAGGGACTTTCATTCCGATGTTAGCCAGTATGGGTTGCCCGCATACTTGTGATTTCTGCGTCGACTGGAATAATCCCTACTATGCTCTCTCGACCAGCAAACTCGAAGAGGATCTGCTCTATGTTTCCGAACATCTACCCGGTGTAAAACTGATGTTTCAAGATCCAAATTTTGCTATCAGATTTGAAGAAACGTTATCTTTATTCGAACGTATTGCACCAGAAAAAAGAAATCCGTATTTCGTAGAAAGCAGCCTAAATATTCTGCGACCGAACAGGTTAGCGCGTTTGAGAGATACGAACTGCATTTCTATGACTCCAGGAATCGAATCATGGTCTCAATATTCAAGAAAAGCTGGTGTTGGCTCAGCGATCAACCAGGAAAAATTAGTACAACTCGTCGAGCACTTTTTCGTGTTGCGCGAATACATTCCCTATCTGGGGGCAAATTTTATTTTTGGCTTGGATCATGATGCCGGGGATGAACCTTTTGAATTAACCAAGGAATTTATGCGCCGTCTGCCGTTTGTGTGGACATCTTTGAACACACCGGTCCCATTTGGTGGAACACCGCTTTATGCTGCCCGGCTTCAAGATGGGCGTTTACTGCCAAGAATGCCCTTTACGTTTTATACCTTACCTTTTCTAGCAGTTATTTTGAAGAATTATGACCCGATCTCGTATTACGAAAAAATGGTCGAGTTATACGATTTGGTTTCCTCTGATGAAATGCTCCAGCTTCGTCGCAAGGCAAGTAGACATTGGATGATAGGCATCGCCCATTCTGTCCGCGTGTTTACAGCCAGGCAGAGGCTACACGGTTTTGAAATCATCCTGCACCACTTAAGAACCGATCGGGATTTTTTAGATTTTCATACCGGAAAAAATAACCAGTTGCCCGCATTTTACGAAGAAATTAACCGGAAGAAGCTTGGGAAATATATTGAACTAATGTCGTTCGAAGACTGTCAGCCGCTACATGTACCACTGAGCGATCTTGAGGTTTTGAACCTCTCATAAGAACATCACATATGAAATAAGCCCGGACACAAAGAAAAGTATGGTCCGAAGATGAAAGGATTTAGGTTTTATCTCTCATAGGTTTCATTGGTGGATTGCTTTATATCCTGACCTGAGAAATCAACAACCACTTTATAGGGGAAAACCAGGGGTTGATTGTGACCACTTTGTGCTGATAATGTTGTGTTTCCTGTGTGCTAGTCACAAATCCTAATATAGTTCATGCGAACTTCAGCTTCAGTGTCCAGTTCGATCAATAAGTTTTATCAGATTTTCACCCTTTTCCTGACTGGTCTGACAAAAGTTTGCCCCAAGGATAGATTTTGCCGCCAAAACGAACCTAGCCGTTAGGTCAACATTGTATGGAGTATGAATACTTAGTGAACGCAAAATTATGGGAAATATCGATTGAAAAGCGTATGGTTTTTTTATCCATAACACATTGATGATATGTTGCCTGCTTAATCTACGGGTGTTCCCCAATAAGATAAGCTGGGAGTTCAGCCGCTGGAACCAGTTCTTGCCTTTGTTCGAGGTCTACATCTTCTGTCTTGCGATTCATCGGCTAATAATAAATAGTTTTGCAGCGCGAGAACTTCTATAAGCCACAGTTGACCCACCTTCTTTCTCGAAAATTTTTTTGGCGAAGTAACCGTCTCAAATACTGTTGCTTATATCCGGAAAGCTTACCAGCGTCCTTCACCGAAATATAAGTTCGCACTTTATTGCTATCAGATTGTCCAATTAAAGTAAGCATCCCGAACCAATCACTTTCTGTTGCGGAGCAGTTCCTCCAATTTTTCTCGGTGCTCAAATCGGAGCATCGAGATGAACTGCTCTTCAACTACAGTGTGTAGTTCGGGATGGATCCCTTTAGGTGCCCCCAAGGGGACTCGAACCCCTGTTTAAGCCTTGAGAGGGCTTCGTCCTGGGCCGCTAGACGATGGGGGCGTCTATCATCGCTGACTCATGTCAGCGATGTGGTTTGCGGCGGCGTGAAGCCGCCCAAACCAGCGTGCGGGATTGTATCATTCCGCATATCAATCGTCAACGAGAAACACGTGAACTTCACCCGGTCCATGCACACCGATGGTCTGGGACATTTCGATGTCGCCTGTGCGCGATGGACCCGTGATAAAGACGGCAGATTTCGACTCGCGCATCAGATGGACTCCCTGGTCAAGCGATGGCAGGATCTCGGATTCACGCAGCAGCGCGATATGGATTTCAGGAAGCAGCGATGCATGTAATGATCTCCCCTCTCCATCCGCCTCCAAAATGGACCCTGTGTCGGCCAGCCCACAAATGGCTTTTGTCACCCCGACGCGTATCGCGGGATCAGGTGTGTGGCTGGCGGTGATGCCTGCTTTCTGCAAAATGGCTTGGTCCAAAAGATTCGGTTCAACATGGATCTGCTTGATGTTTTTTGAAATTAGAATGTCGATCACTTTTTTCGTTAGATCGTCTGCATTTGTTCGAGTAACTTGTCCGCTGACGGCTTTCAGTTCTTCGATAAAACGCGCTACAACGTCATTACTTACTTGTCTACTTGCAGCCTTGTCTACCTGTTTACTTATATCCCTGTCTACTTGTCTACTTGTATCCTTCTCTACCTGTATACTTGTGTACTTATCTACGTGTGTATCTCCATCCCATCTCGCCCTGAATGTTCTCGCCGCAAAGCGTGGAAAGTCCTTGCTATAGCCCCAGCCTGTAAACGCGGGAATACGAAACATGTTCGACAAGGGTGAAACGAGATGCGTCCCCAGTGACGCTAATTTTAACGAAACGGCGAACAGGCGCGGGCTTCGCGCGACCTGGCTATAGATCCGCATGAAAATTTTACTCAGAGTCGAGAGTCCGCCATCGCTTGCCTGCGGAAATTGTTGGTCGGTCCTCTTCGGGGACAATCCTGATCTCACGCGCACAAGTAATTTGGGCAGGTCAATATCCACAGGGCAGGCCTCTTTGCACGCGCCGCACAACGACGATGCCTGGGCAAGAGGTACAAAATCGCTTCCGAAAAATCCTGCCGAGATGACAGAGCCGATTGGACCCGAATATGTACTGTTATAGGCGTGCCCACTGAGTTCACGGAAAACAGGACAGGCGTTCAGGCATGCGCCGCATCGAATGCAATAAAGCGATTCTTTGAGCGGCGAATTGCGCAGCCCCGTGCGTCCATTATCGAGGATGATAATGTGTCGTTGTTGATTGGGGAGCGGCTTGTGGATCAGTTGCGTATAGACACTAAGTTTCTGCCCTGTTGCAGAGCGGGGGAGCAGTGACAGCAGGATCGCAAGATCATCGAGGTTGCGGACGAGACGCTCCATGCCCATAAGCGCGATATGGATGGGTGGCAGCGTGGTGATCATGCGCCCATTGCCTTCGTTGGTCACCAGGCAAATCCCGCCTGTTTCTGCCACACCAAAATTTACGCCGCTGATGCCCACATCCGCTGTGAGGAAAACATCGCGCAAAACTTTTCGCGCGGTGTTGGTGAGGGTGGGGATATCTTCGGTGTATGGAATGCCAAGCTTTTCGTGGAAGAGTTTTCCAACATCGTTGCGGCGCAGATGCACAGCGGGTGTAATGATGTGCGCGGGCTTCTCATTTCGTAGTTGAACGATATATTCACCAAGGTCAGTCTCAACCACTTTGATACCCTGTGCTTCAAGCGCGTGGTTAAGTTCGATCTCTTCCGAGACCATCGATTTGGATTTCGCGACTAATTTTTCTGAGTGTGGACGACCATCTGCACCCACGATTTCCAATACCGTTTTGATCGCATCTGCCGCGCTTTTTGCACGATGGATGACGACGCCATTACTTTGCGCACTGGAAATGAACTGATCGAGATAGGTATCCAAATGTTCGATCACATCCGCGCGGATGGAGTGTGCCTGCTGCCGTCTCCCGCGCCAATTTGGAAGTGTCTCCAGCGCGCTGACGCGTCCCTTTATGCGGCGTTCAGCGTTAGCATCCAGTGCGATTTGAAGTGTGGGATTTGCAATAGCCTTACGGATGCGTGCACGAAATTCTGTGGTCATTTTGAATTCAATACTTCTGCAATATGAACGATACGTTGTTTTTTCTTCTGCCGATGCAACCCGCCTGCGATGTGCATCAGGCAGCCAGACTCAGTCACAACCATTGTGGGTGCCTCAGTCGTTTCAAAATTACCGATCTTTCTTTTCAACCATTCTGCAGAAAGTTCAGGGTGCTCAACCGAAAATATCCCGCCGAAGCCGCAGCATGATTCTGCCTCCGGCAATTCAACCAGCGTCGCACCCTTGACGTTTGCTAATAAAGCACGCGGCTGGCGATCAATATTCATGCCGCGCAATGCATGGCAGGACGGGTGATAGGTGAGCATTCCACGCCATGTGGCGCCCAGATCTGTGACGCCCAGTTTATCTACAAGATATTCGGTGAATTCATAAACGCGATTTCCCACTGCCTTTGCGCGCGGGAACCAGATTGGGTCATCTGCAAACAATTCGGGATAGCCATGTTTGATCATATGCGCGCATGAGCCGGAAGGAATGACAATATCTCCCTTGGTTGACTCAAATACGCGAATGGTATGCTCCACAATGGGGCGTGCCTCTGCACGCAAACCTGCGTTGAAGGGCGGTTGTCCGCAACAGGTTTGGTCGCGCGGGAATTCCAGATCAACGCCGAGGCGGCGAAGAATATCCACGATGGCCTCACCAGTTTGCGGGTAGAAAGAATCGACAAGACATGTGATAAAAAGTTGAATGGTTGCCATGAGTCAATTGTAATCTGATTTCACAGTCAGAATCCCAAATATCTAATTCTAAAAGTTTGGTATCATTCCCTGCTATGAATACATTTCGCGCTCAATTGCCTGATGGTTTCGATCTACCCGAACGACTGGCCCGCCTGAGTGAACTGGCTTACAACTTGTGGTGGACGTGGCACCCTGAAGCGGTGCGTCTCTTTGGCCGCCTTGATTACGACCTGTGGGAACGCCTTGGCCACAACCCGATTCGACTTTTGCGCGAGATCGGCCGCCCGCGTTTGAATCAAGCCGCGCAGGATCAGGAATATCTTTCGCTCTTTGATCGCATCTTCGCAGAATTTGATGCGTACATGGATCAAACTGATACATGGGTCAGCCAGGCCTATCCTGAATTAAATGATCGCGCCATTGCATACTTCTCAATGGAGTTCGGCTTGCACGAAACACTCCCGATCTATTCAGGTGGTCTAGGCGTTCTCGCTGGCGATCATTTGAAGGAAGCCAGTGATCTGGGTTTGCCACTCACCGGCGTTGGCTTCATGTATGCAGAGGGTTATTTTTCTCAACGCATTACCGAAGATGGCTGGCAGGAAGCCCTCAACAATATGCTGGATTTTAAAAACCTGCCCGCACTTCCTGTTTTGGATGCAGCTGGCAAGCGCATGACAGTTGCCGTTGAGTTCCCTGATAGGACTGTGACTCTGGGACTGTGGGAGATCCGCGTTGGACGCGTTCCGCTTTACCTGCTCGATTCAAATCTGGACCCGAATACGGATCCCGATAAACAATTGACTGCGCGTCTGTATTGGTCTGACCTCGACCGCCGCGTGATGCAGGAACTTTTGCTGGGCGTTGGTGGAGTCCGCGCATTGCGTGGGCTGGGATAC